>NZ_JARVSG010000024.1:0-40743 GCF_030209335.1 Pseudarthrobacter sp. fls2-241-R2A-168 | reverse complement strand
CTGTGAACACTGACAACCAAGGCCATCGCGTACACACATTTTGGCCGCTAACCCCCGAATTTAGTGCCTTTGTAGGACCAAAAGAGACACTCAGGTCTTCGCACCTGACAGCGTATTTGCTCATAGCTTGTCCTGGATCCGCGCAGACAGCTACTTGGCTGATTTCCAAGCCGTGAGGAACGCATTTTTCCAGTCGGCGTCGCCATCCCATGGCACTGTGGTGACATTCGATGATGTGATCAGCTTTATCGGCACGGTCCGCTGCCGGTCTGCTTCGTCCAGTGCATCGCCAAGTAGCCGGTTCAGCTGGTCCACCGCGGTGTAGCCCATCCATTCGATCGAATATCCGACGGAGCCTATAACAGGCTTGTTTCCTGATTTCAGGTCGTTAAGGGAGGAGGGGTCCCCGTTGTGGGAAACGATTTTGATGTCGAGGTTCGACGAGCGTTCGATGACCGGAGTGATGGCGGTAACGACAGGATCAAAGGACGCCCATACTGCGTTTGCGCTGGGGTTAGCAGTTAGCACCGCTTGGAATTCCTGCGGCACGGTCGTTTGCAGCCCTGCCAGCTGGAAGTCCATCTCCTTAATGATGTCGCATGAGGGGCAGAACTCCTTAAGCCCCTCTGTGAAGCCCTTGTGCCAGCCGACGACGGCGGGAAGCTGCGGATCCTTGACGGTGATAACTTGGCCTAGACCTGCCGTTTCAACCGTCAGCAGCGCAGAGTTCATCCGGCCGGCCAACGCATAGTCCGTGATTGTCTGAGCGTCCGCGAAATCCTTGGAGCTGGGCTCCAGGGTGCTGACAACTTTGATTCCTGCGGCGCGGGCAAGTGCGATGTCGTCCTTTACGAGGATTTCCGGGATAGCTCCCAGTACTATTCCGTTCACCTTGAGCTGCATGGCGGTACGAATGGCCTGGCGCATCTTTTCTGGGTCTCCAGCCGGGTCGATCATGCGCGTGTTCCAGCCCAGCGCCTTGCCAGCTTCCTGAGTTGAATCAGCCAGCCTCTTACACCCTTCTGCAGCGTATGTGCAGGGGATGACGACGATGGAGACGTCTTTAGCGATCGCCGGCGATTCCGTGGGCAGCGTCGTTCCCTTCACGTCCGCTTTCGATTGTTCAACAAAGTCCTGGGCCCGGGACAAAGCCTCCTGCCCCGCACTATCCAGGCCTTGGGCGGTTTCCGTGGTGGAGGACGCCCCGCAGGCGGGCAGGGAGAAGATCAAAGCGGTGGCAGCCCCCAGCGTCATTGCGGAGGTCCTCAATCTGGTCATGAACATGGTCGTTCCTTAGACGTTGGTAAAGCGACGTGAGCAGTCCGCGGCGTTGCGACTGCGTGTTTTGGAGGTTTACAGAATCGCGCCGGGCATGGCGTGGCACATCGGCGGGCAGGCCCGCTTCGAGCTTCCTGGCTGCACGGCGAGGGAGGGTGCGCGGGGTCCCATGTCATTTTGTAGGTGCTGTTTTCGCAACTATGGCAGGGACACGGCTGGGGCAATGAAAGTGCTGCATCCGTGGCGGAGGAGCAGCCGTCGAAGAGATGCCCGGTACGGCAACCAGTTGCGGCGAACTGAAGGGGTAGTTGCAGCTGGTTGCCGGGTCTCAGCCGGGTTCTAATGCCCGGGCAATACGACGTAGTTGCTGAAACCTCCGCGCCTCTCTCCGACTGCGCTCAGTGCCTCATTGACTTCAGCGAGGGGGAAAGTGATCTGCTCAAAAACGGAGAGGTCAAGTGTTCCGGCGGCGGCCATCTCTGCCATGTCCTGGCCGTCTGCGACACTGAACCAGTTCGATCCGATCACACTGATCTGGAAGCACATGAGCTTGAACATGTTTAGGGGCAAAGGCTCTGACATTCCTCCGATGTCTACCATGCGTCCTCCTCGACGCAGCGCATCGATGCCTGACAAGGTAATCTCGTGCGGCGCTCCTGGGCCAACCGCGTCGACGAATACGTCTGCGCCGAGCCCGTTCGTGTGTTCCCGCACCCACTCTGGTACCGGCTGGTCGCCGTGAGAGAGAACGTGTATGCGCTTGGGATCGACGAGGCGGACCCGCTCAAGGAGCTCACGGTCACGGGCCATTGCGAAGACCTTTGTAGCTCCCATCGCCAGGGCATTCAGGACGGCACCAAGACCCAATGTGCCGGTGCCACCGTTGATCAGGACAGAAGTGCCGGCCCGCACGTCTGCCTTGCGCAGGGCCGCGTAGGACGTTCCAAGGTAGCCGAACCGACAAGCCTGTTCGAAGCTAATGGATTCCGGCAGGATCACCAGGGCATCCGCTGGTGCCTTCGTAAATTCACAAAAGCCCCCGTGCGGGTAATCCTTGTAGATCTCACGAGATCCTTCGCCGAAACCGAAGTAGCCCTGAAAGGTGAAGGCCGGATCATTCAAGCCGTCGCCGCGGCGGGACGCAAGCGAATCCACGGCATACCGGCCAGGGTTAATGTAAACCCGGTCGCCAATGCGAACGTTGCGGACCTGGGACCCGACTTGGCTGACCACCCCTGCCGCGTCAAGCCCAAAGATCGCGGGCAGGGCGGGCAGGGGAAGGTAAGGGAACCAGTCAGGCCAGTGGGTTACGACGTTCTTGAGGTTTGGGATGACGTTACAGGCCTTGACCTCCACTATCACGTCCCGCTCGCCAGGCTGGGGGACCGGAACCTCTTCGACTTTGAAGGGCTTGCCCACTTCGTGCAGGCGAGCAGCTTGCATCATTTTCATCTTCTTCTCCTTATTCAGGGCCTCTTGCCGGCGCGCTTCTTTGCGATGGATGCCTGCAATGAGGACAACGGGATTTACTGGTCAGGAATCGGACTGATCCCAGGCTGTGATGGGAGGACGGGCGTCCGGGCTGCATCGAACCTCAATGAGCCACGTCTTACCACTGCTGATCGCTTTTTCCAGGACTCCGGTGATGTCGGCCGGGTCCTCGATGCACGCGGCTTCGGCGCCGCAGGCCCTGGCCACAGCGGCATGGTCGACGTAGGCGAAGTCTGTGGCCGTGGTGTGGGCTCCAAACTGCACGAGTTCCACATGCTTTTGGAATCCGAGGATACCGTTATCGATGAGGACGACGACGACGGGGATCTCCTCTCGCACGGCTGTTTCGAGCTCCGACCAGACGTGGCCGAATCCTCCATCGCCGACGAGGGAAACAACTACTGAATCCGGGCTTGCAAGCTTCGCGCCGATGGCCAGCGGAACACCCCAACCCAGGCCAGCGAGACCTCGTGGCGTCAGGAAACGCTGTCCGGGGCGGCGGGACCGCATGTAGTTGCCTACCCAGATTGACGAGTAGCTCGCGTCGGCAGTGACGATTGCATCCTGTTCTGCAAGAGTCGCATCGATCTCAGCGGCCAGGCGCTCGGGTCGGATGGGCACGGCGTTGCTGGCCAACAACTCGCCAACGTCATCTGCGTGGCGGGCCCGGGAGGCTGCGAGCATCTGCTCGATGGCTGGCCGTGAGCTGCGGCGAAAGCTCAGATCCTGGCCCTGAAGAGCTTCGCGCAGCGCCTGAAGATTCTCCCGCGCGTCACCAGGCAGGCGAACATCGGGTTCGTAGTTGCGCCCCATCTCAAGGCTGTCAACATCCATATGGATGAATGTGGCGTCCTCGGCGAAATTCTTCCACGCATCTGTGCCGTTTTCATTGGTACGGGAACCGACAAACACGATAACGTCGGCGTCCTTCACCAAGTCCCGCAGATGATGGGCCGCGCTGGTCTTCCCCATGTAATTCGACACGATGCCGACGGAGAGCGGATGCAGCTCATCGACAGATCCTTTGCCCATCGTGGTCGTGCCTACGGGTAGCGCGGCCTCATCCTGGATCGCTGCAACAACACCGGCGGCGCCGGATGCATGCACGCCGCCACCAGCGATCATGATCGGGTTTCGGGCTTCAGCGATGAGGCGGGCCGCTTCCTGAATCCGGTGTTCCTCGGCACGGGTACGGTCCAACGGGAAATAGCCGAGATTAGCCTTCCGAGGGCTCTTCGGTGCGGTATACGGCTGGTTCAGGACATCACGCGGCAGCAACAGCACTGCGGGACCGGGCCGGCCTGAGCAGGCAGCGGTGATCGCCATGTCTAGGTAGTCATCAACGCGGGACGGATCATCAAGCCGACGGATCCATTTAGCGCACGAGCTGAAAAGGGCGAAGTGGTCGTATTCCTGGAAGGCATTTTTATCGCGATTGGACATCGGTACTTCCTGCACCAGCGCCAGAATCGGGATCGAGGCCTTAGTGGCCTCGGCCATGGGTGCCACGAGAAGAGTGGCTGCCGGCCCATTCTGCGCCGCAACGACGCCAATCCGTCCACTGATGCGGGCATACGCATCAGCCATAACGCCAGCGGCGTTCTCCGTACGGTAGGCAACTTGGCGAATGTCCTGCTCCGGCGTCGCCAGGAACAAGGCTGACGGCAGGCTTTGCCCGAAGATGTCCTGTACGCCGTGACGCTTAAGCCCCGCGGCCAGGGCTTGGGCGATTGTTTGCTGAGTCATGATCCTCCCTTGGATCCACACGATTTGTGCTTCCCAGCCATCCTGTCCCTGGCCCGACCCAGCGTCTAATACACAAAACCCTGCGCCGATAACCACCGGCTATCACGGGCATGGTCCTCTGCTTTGGGTCTGATGCGATAAGCAGCGGTTATGTGCTGGCACCAAGGGCTATTGGACCGGGCCCCGCTGCGGAAGCCAGAATCGGGAGGCCGACTGGTGGTCGGCGGCTGCCCGGGCTTCCCCGCCGGAGACCCGCCAACATTTTCCAGTCGAAGACAACAATCATTGGAATGGAAGCGGGAGAACATGTCGACCAACGTGCAAAGTATCGACGCGAGGAGCGGGGTACGCCGCGCCGTTGCCCAGAACTCCACAGCCGAAGAGATCGCCGAAATCTGCATTGCAGCTTCGGCCGCATCTGCTCGGCTCGCCGCGGCGGACAGGGCTGAACGGTCAGCCATGTTGCGGGCCATGGCCGACCGACTCGAAACTGATCGCGAAGACATCATCTCTGCGGCCGACCGCGAGACGGCGTTAGGCGTGTCTCGGCTAAACGGCGAGCTGACTCGGACTACGTTTCAACTGCGGCTCTTCGCGGACGTCTTGGAAGAGGGCAGCTACCTGGAGGCAACGATCGACACGGCGGAAGCCACGGCGATGGGCCCACGTCCGGACCTGAGGAGGATGCTTGTTCCGCTTGGCGCCGTCGCAGTCTTCGGTTCCTCGAATTTTCCGCTCGCATTCTCAGTTCCCGGAGGTGACACGGCCTCCGCCCTGGCCGCGGGCAACGCCGTGGTCCTCAAGGTGCACAGTTCGCACCCGGAAACCTCGCAGCTGTGCGCCAAAGCCCTCCGACAAGGGGCGCTTGATAGCGGCTTCCCCGCTGATGTCGTCGGTCTGGTCTTCGGACGCGACGCAACCCGTCATCTCGTCACGGACCCCCGGATCAAGGCCGTTGGTTTTACCGGCTCCCTAACCGGCGGCCAGGCAATCCTTGAATACATCGATGAACGTGAAGACCCGATCCCGTTTTACGGGGAACTTTCCAGCCTTAACCCCTTCATCGTGACAGAAGCCGCGGCACGCAGCCGGGCATCCGAGATCGGCCGCGGACTGGCCGAATCGATGACCATGGGGGGCGGCCAATTCTGCACCAAACCGGGCCTGGCTTTCGTCCCCCTGGGCCCTGGCGGTGACGCACTCATGCAGGCCCTTCGACTTGCCGTGGCCAGCACACCGTCCTTCACGCTCCTCAATGAACGGATAACGCGGGACTACGAGGCCGGAGTCCAAGCTTTGAAGACTGGTGGCATCGCGTCTCTGGTCGGGGAAGGGCCAGACTCCCCCGGGGGTGCCGTGCCGGCGATGGTCTTTGAGGTTGGAACGGACGCCGTTCCCGATATCGCGCAGGAGTGCTTTGGTCCGGTAACGATCGTTGTCAGGTATAACAGCATTGATGACCTGGAACGCGTCCTCCAGTCGCTGACTGGCTCCTTGACGGCTTCCATCCACCACGCTGATGGTGAAGACGCTTCTGTCCTGCGCCTTATTGAAGCAGTCCGCGAAGGCGTGGGACGCCTCGTTTTCAACAGTTACCCCACCGGAGTGGCCGTTTCATGGGCCCAGACGCACGGTGGACCGTGGCCTTCGACGAACACCCTGCACACTTCCGTTGGTGCCACCTCCATCCGTCGGTTCCTCCGGCCGATGACCTGGCAGTCTGCAGCAGATGTATTCCTCCCTGCCGAGCTGAGGGACGCATATACCAATATCCCCCGCAGGATAAATGGCCAGCTTCTTAGCTTGGAACAGGCCCGAATCTGATAGTCGGGACGTGAATAGATCCACACAGGGCAGACTAGCTGCATCTGGCGGGGCCGGAAATAACCGCCCCGCCGGAGCCACAAATGGTTGACATACTCATCGGGCAAGGTGGCATCACTGCCCGCCCCAATCGAGGGGCCATTGGTATGCTTGCAAAGCCCTCCTGCCCGTGTATCGAGAGACAGTGAATGACTGCATCCTTCGATGTGAGCCTCAAACGCCTGCACTATTTCCACGTGCTGGCGGAGGAACTGAACTTCCGGCGGGCGGCTGAACGGCTCCATATCGCTCAGCCTGGACTTAGTTCCCAGATCAAAGTCCTGGAAAAGGAACTCGGGGTCACGCTGTTCGAACGCAGCTCGAGCGGCGTCACTCTGACGCGTCCGGGCCGTATGCTTCTCGCAGAGGGCGTCCCGCTCCTCAAGGAAGTCGACCGGGTGGTGGGACGGGTTCGTGCCGAAGCTGATGAACGACCAGGCCGTTTGCGAATCATGCTCACAAGGTCCCTCGTCGGCGATCTGCCGGACTGGCTGGTTCGTGACTTTCGGCGCCGCCACCCGGCGGCCGACATCCTCACGGAAACTGCGTGGACGATGCAAAACCTGAAGATGCTGCGCGCCCGAGAGGCCGACGTGGCTTTCGTCCGGCTGCCGCTGAACGAAGCCGACGATATTCAGATGATGCCCCTGGGCAGGACCGAACTTCTGGTCGCCGTTCCAGAGCACCACGAGCTCGCCTCGAAACCTACGCTGTCACGGGAGGACTTAAGGGACGTGCAGATCGTCTCTTGGCCGCGCAACCAGGCCCCAGGATATTTCGATTCCGTGCATGGGGCAGTCTGGGGGGTCCTCCCACCGGACAGATACGTGTTCGAACCGGACCCTGAGCGCGTCCTCATGGCCGTGGCTGAAGGCCTTGGTGTCTGTGTGATCGATGCAGGACGCGCCCAAGCACTCCAACCCGCAGGTGTCGTGCTGCGGAGGCTCAGCGACCCGTTACATGGAAACTACGGAGTGGCATGGAACGCCCGGCAGTCATTTCCCCTGCTGGAGGACTTCCTCGCGTCATGCCAGGATTCCGCCGAAAAAGGTGGCGATCACTAACGGTGATCGGCTGACTCACCTAGCTATTGGACGCCTCGTATGGCTAAGCGGTTTGGTTAAGAAACAACCAAACCGGAGGACAATACAATGCGAACTCTAGTCATGGGTGGCACCCGCTTCCTGGGCATCGAAACCGTGGAGGCATTACTGGCACGCGGACACGACGTGACCGTTTTTCACCGCGGGAGCCGGAGCATCGAGTGGAGCCGCCCCGTTACTCAAGTTCTTGGGGACAGGGACCATATTGAGGGTCTGAGCAAGCTGCGCGACCACAACTTTGACGCTGTCGTCGATCTTTCCGCGTACTCCGCCTTGCAAACGGAGCTCCTTCTGGAGGCGCTTCCCGACGTTAAACGCTGGGTGCACGCATCAACACTGAACGTCTACAGCCCAACCGATCTCCTGCCCTGGACCGAACAAACGCCGGAGGGCCCTTATCCACTGTGGGGCAGGTACGCTGTCGAAAAGATCGGCTGCGAGCATGCTCTGCGTCGGCAGCGCGAGGGCATGGAAACTGTGGCACTGCGATTTCCTCTCGTCCTTGGTCCCGGAAACTATCTGGCCCGAGAGGAATTCGTGCTCAACCGTCTCCTCGACGGGGCGGAGATCCTCATTCCAGGGGACGGCCAGGCTGTTCACCAGTACGTGTGGATCGGTCACGCAGCCGCGGCGCTGGCCAAGGCGACCGAACTGCCCGTTTTAGGGTACGCGGCGTACAACATTGCATCCCGGCGATGCCTTACCTCGCTTGAGGGCTTCGTCCGTATTTGCGCAGACGTGTCCGGAACCACACCCGCTATGCGCTTCGTCGGGGGAGGCCCGACCGGGGAGAATCTTCCGGTTTTCAACGGAGTGGACTGCGTATTCCCGTTCAGCAACGAGAACACGATCGGAGATACCGAAGCCGCAGAACGGGCAGGTTTGCTCTCGCCGTTCAAGCCGCTGAGCGAAATGATCGATGAGGCCCTGAAGTACCTTGTCGCTCACCCGGAACGGCGGGAATGGCATCGTACGGACGCCGAGTCCAGGGTCCTCTCATCGTTGGTGGCGAGCTAATAATGGTGCAGATCTCTCAAGGCGTCGAGGCTGGCAGTGTTCTGGACCAAGGGAGTGGGAATGCAGTACTGCTGCTGCATGGTACTGCCCCAGGCACTACGGCCGAGGCGAACTTCCACCGGATGCTGCCGGCGCTGGAGGGTTACCGGGTGTTGGCGCCTGACCTCCTCGGCTTCGGTGCCAGTCCAAAGCCCCTCGATGTCGATTACGGGCCGAAGCTTTGGGCGGACCAGGCATGGGCGCTGCTCGACGACCGCCAAATCGAGACGGTCTCCATCATCGGTAACTCCGCCGGCGCGCGGGTTGCTTTAGAGATGACCACGCGCAGCCCGTCACGTATCAACTCGCTGACCCTACTGAGCACCCGTGTCCTCCCCTCACTCGGTCCTACGACAGTGCAGAGGCTTCTTCGCGCATACACCCCAAGCCGGACCGGGATGGCAGAACTGATTCGGGAGTGCTTTGTCACGGACACCGAACAGGTCACCGAGGAAGTCGTGGAGGCGCGGTACCGCAGCAGTGCCGCTCCCGGAGCCCACGAAGCCATGCAACGCATCTTCGCAGGAATGGGCAGCTGGGGCGTCGATCTCAAGGCCTTGGCAAACATCAGGAAACCCATCCTGGTCTTGCACGGAAGAGATGACCGAATCGTGCCGGAGGAGAACTCCGTGGCATTAGCCATGGCCGTTCCGCATGCGGACGTCCATTTACTGGCCAACACGGGGCACTGGCTGCAGCTGGAAAGAGCCAATCTTGTCAACAGCCTCATCGTCAACTTCCTGTCGGGCGTCTATGCCCGAGAGCGTTCTAATACCGAATCAAATTGGAGCAAAAAATGAAGAATCAAGCTGAGATCGCGGTCCTGTGCCTGTCGCACAGCCCGCAGATGGCACAGGATGTCGCCAAGGCCCAAGGACGGGTATTCCGCGAAGGCTTCGAGCGCGTCGCCGCCGCCGTCAAGGTCTATGACCCAACACTGGTCGTGTTCTTCGGACCGGACCATATGCGTGCCCTGGCAGGAATTGCGCCCTGCTTCACTCTGGTGGAAGAAGCGAGCGGATACGGCGACTGGGGCAGCCCCGAAGGCGAGTACGACGTCCCCCACGAGAAGGCATTGGAACTTGGTCGCTACTTGGCCGAAGCAGGCATCGACATAGCCATGGCCCCGGCCCTAAAGCTGGACCACGGCTTCGGGCAGTCCACCGGGGACCTGTTCGGATCGCTCTCCGCCGTTCCCATCCTGCCAATTATCATCAACTGCGTCGACCGTCCGCTTCCTCCAGCATCCCGTGCCGCCGCGATCGGCACAGCTGTCGGCGACTATCTGCGCAGTTCAGCAAAGCCAGGGGAACGAGTCCTTATTATCGGATCGGGAGGCATCTCCCACGCTCCGCCATCCCTCATTCCAGGTGCCCGCGACCTATCGGAGCAGCAGCGCCAGGCCCTGATTACCGAGAACATCGCCAAAGCGGCGGAAGCGATTAATCCGGAGTGGGACCAGAACTTCATGGCAACCCTTGCAGGTGCAGAATGGCGCTCTGTTGCCGCCATGACCGCCGAAGACTGGATCCCCGCCGGTACCGGCGGAGCGGAAGCCAGGACCTGGATCGCGTCAGCATTCGCAGGAAACGTGCCGCTCGAGACCGTCGTCTACGAACCAATCAAGGAATGGATCACAGGCATGGGAATCGTCGCCAGTACGAACCTGTTCGCGCGCTGATCGAGGGGCGCTGGCCGCCAGAGGCGGCCGGCGCTCATCGCAGACAACAATTCGCCCCGGTGCCCTCTGCACAACGATTGATAAGGAACCAAGATGGACAACGTCGTCACATCTACATCAAAAAGCGCTAGATCCGTCCGGAAGGTAGCTGCCGCCAGCTTTCTGGGTACAACTGTCGAATACTACGACTTCTTCATTTACGGTGCCGCCGCCGCCCTGGTTTTCCCTCGGGTCTTTTTTCCAGGGTTCGAGCCAGCCTCGAGCCTGTTGCTGTCCCTGGCCACTTTTGGAGTGGGATTCCTTGCCCGTCCGCTTGGAGGCGTTATTTTTGGTCATTTCGGTGACCGGATCGGGCGGAAAAAAATGCTGGTGCTGTCCCTTGTCGGCATGGGGGTGGCGACGGTCCTGACCGGACTGCTACCTGGCTATGCGGATATCGGCATCGCAGCGCCTCTTTTACTCACGTTCTTTCGGCTGGTTCAGGGATTCGCTCTCGGTGGCGAGTGGGGGGGTGCGACACTCATGGTCGTCGAGCATGCACCGGCCAACCGCAAGGGCTTCTACGGCGCATTCGCCCAGATGGGTGCACCCGCCGGAACGAGTCTGGGCACTATGGCCTTGTTCTTGGTCTCACTGCTGCCCGAGGAACAGTTCCTCAGTTGGGGATGGCGGTTACCCTTCGTCGCCAGCATTGTGCTTATCTTCGTGGGACTGGCGGTCCGCCTCTCCATCTCGGAAAGCCCCGAGTTCCAAGCCGTTCAGGCCAGCCAAGGCGCTCAGCGGATGCCCGTTCTGGAAGCATTCCGGAAGCATTGGAGAGAGATCCTGCTCGTTGCGGGCAGCTACCTTAGCCAGGGAGTGTTCGCCTACATCTGCTCCGTTTACCTGATTTCATACGCCACGACGGTGGTAGGAATCGGCAGGCCGTTCGCTCTGGCCGGCATCGCCCTGGCCGGGATCGTGGCCGTCGTGCTGTACCCGCTATTCGGCCATCTTGCGGACAGTTGGGGCCGCAAAAACACGTATCTGATTGGTGTCCTTGCGATGGGCTTTTCAATCGCGCCAGCATTCGCGCTGGTCAACACCGGCAACCCCGCACTATTTTTCCTCGCCGAGGTGATGGTATTCGGCATCGCCATGGCTCCTGCAGGAGGCGTCACCGGATCTTTGTTCACCATGGTCTTCGATGCAGATGTACGCTACAGCGGCGCATCGGTGGGCTACACGATTTCCCAGATCCTGGGTGGTGCATTCGCGCCGACAATCGCCGCGGCCCTGTACGCAACTAGCGGCTCCAGCAACTCACTGGTGTACTACCTGCTCGCCGCCTCGACAGTTTCGCTGGTATCCGTACTCCTGTTGCGGGATCGTAGGCGCACAGAACAGGCAATCCCGGTAGTTCTGCCAGTCAAAGCCCCCTAACAAGAGCTCTGGTCGGGGTGCGAACGCCAGTATTCGCGCCCCGCCCCGATCCTCGGGGCGGAGCTGCTTCACCTCCTCAGCCCGAGCGGGCCTACACCTACAGCGAGCCAGGCACGCCTGGTTGCCACGCACTCGGAATCAACCTACCCCTAAGCCGTTTCAAAGTGGTCGGGAAGGCATGTACAAAGGAAACTATCCATGGCCAACACCTCCGCGAACACCACTGCGTTCGGCAGCCTCCTGACGGCCATGGTCACACCGTTCACTGTTGACGGCAAAGTGGACTACCGGCAGGCGGGGGAACTGGCCTCAAAGCTGGTCGACGACGGCTGCGACGGCCTAGTCGTTACAGGGACCACCGGCGAGACCTCTACCCTCACTGACGAGGAGAATGTCGGGATGTTCCGTGCGGTGAAGGAAGCCGTTGGCGGTCGTGCCGCCGTCATCGCTGGCACCGGAACCAATGACACCGCGCACTCCGTGTCCCTTTCTCGGCAGGCAGCCGCCCTTGGAGTCGACGGCATGCTCCTGGTCACCCCGTACTACAACACTCCGAGCCAGGAAGGTATCCGCGCGCACTTCGAGACCATAGCTTCGTCGACGGACGTCCCAGTTATGCTGTACGACATTCCCGGCCGTTCTTCGATCCAGATTGCTCCGGACACCATGCTGCGTCTTGCAGGGCACCCGAACATCGTCGCGGTCAAGGACGCCAAGGCCGATTTCGCTGCCGCCACACGAATCATGGCAGAGACAGAACTGCTCTTCTATTCTGGCGACGACGGCTTGACCCTGCCATGGATGGCACTGGGCGCCGTTGGGCTTGTGGGCGTCACCACTCACATTGCGACCCGCCGGTTCCGCGAGCTAATAGACGCCGTTAACGCGGACGACCTCGGCACAGCCCGGAAGGTGAATCTTGAACTCGAACCTCTTGTCCGGGCGACGATGACCCGGGTGCAGGGGGCCGTTGCGGCCAAGCAGATTCTTAAGTGGCAGGGGGTCCTGCCCAGTTCGGTAGTCCGTTTGCCCCTCGTAGAGCCGGACGAAAAGGAAATCGCGATCATGCGGGAGGACTTGGCTGACGGAGGGCTGGGTTTCGACGTCTAGAGGGAGCCATGTCCGTTACCAAATCATCGAGGACAACGTGGCAAAGCCCTGCTTGCTGATCCCGCGACCAGCATTGGTGGCGACTCTGATCCGTCCTTGGCTGGGGTCAATGCAGGTTGTCCACGGCTGGAAATTGGGAGCCGTTGGGTAGCTCCCGGCAGCAGTAGCGGTGGATAACCGATGCGAATTGTCCCCGGCTGTGGGCGGCGGACCCGACTTCTCGTCCAAACGTAGATCGTTCCGATTCTTCCGAGGACCCAGTAGCCGCGCCCCGCGAAGCGAGGGGCGGGCTCGATAATCCACTAAGGACGTGCTGGGCGACCTTGAATCGGGGGACCTGAAGCTACTAAGCGTGGTGCGCACTAGAACTCAGTTGTTTGCACGGTGCCGTCGCGCGAAAAATTGCAGGGTCGGCAGCCAAGAATGCGCTATTGCTGGCTCTTGTCAGCCACGGTCAGCAATGAGGCTTTGAGCTTTGGGAGCGTTATGACCCGGGCAACCAATGCCATAGAAGCAACGGACGCCTGATGGGCAGCTTCGCTCGCTGCGGAGGTGGCGTCGGACAGGACGTATGTCTTGTACCCTAAGTCGGCAGCCTGACGAACGGCGGCCTCCACTGAGGCATTGGTAGCTACGCCGCAAACAACGACATTCTCGATACCGCGGGACTTGAGTACGTCGTTCAGTAAGGAACTACGATATCCGTATCGAGGACGGCTATCTCCGGAACGATGGCACAGCCTTCGCTGCCCTCCTTTAGGCAGCCTGCCTCTTTTAGCTAACTGCAGCAGAGGAACAGTAGGGTCAAGATCTGAAGAGTCGCTCGCGAAGGCCAGTCGCAGCGGAACCACAAGCCCACCGGCTCCTCGGACGGCAGCCATCGCGCTGTAGCATTTTGCGAGGATGTTGCGTGACCGAACTTCTGGGCTGCATAGCGATCCAAGAGCGGTCCCAGGTGAGACGATGTCATCCTGCAGGTCGACGACCAAGAGCGCGGTTGAAGCAGGGTTGAGAGTGTTCACTGAGCCGGCTCCTGATCTATTCGTTGGGCTTGACGATAGCTGGATGTGAAGCCGTCTGCGAGTCGAGACCCAGTGCACCATCAAATGCGAGATTCTCTCGTCTGATTCGTTTACAGCATGGGTTCAGGACGAGCTCCGACAGTTTCGCACTTGTAGTGGAGGCCGATCCACGGTGATGCCGTCAGGTCATAGTCGGGGGAGCGGTCAGGAGCTTCCTCTTTCTTGGTGTCTATCGTCGTCTCAGCAGACACTGTCTTTGCCTTCCGTTCCGGAGGAGTACCGCTCTAGGGGTTTGTCTCCTCACCTTGTGTGGATTCCATGGTCTGTGGGCGGCGGGCCTTCAGGACAGTAATGTTCATTGAACGAGCATTCATACGTTCTTCTTGCTCCGCTGGCTGAAGGTGTGCCGGATGCTGCCATTCATCAAGGACTTGGGGGAGCCAGGGTTGGGTCGAACCGACACCTGAAATCTGGGTGGGCAGCGATTGCTCGCGAGTTCCGCGCCAGCGACTCGAGCCCATACCTCGTCGTAAGCTGGCCCGTCCGACGCGGCTGAGCATCACTCTTTAAAAAGATGTAACTGGTGAGGCTGAATCCAGACTTCGTAGCCGTCCTTTTTATCGAGCAAAACTCGGCTGTCCACACCGTCGGGTGACAGCCAGAGCATCTTCGAATCGGGAGTGACTGCATCAACCAGTCCGGTTCGGACGAAGACCCCATATCTCCGGATCTCGACGGTGGCGGAAGCTAAGCGAAACCAGTCGTCAACTCTGAATCGTGGCAAGTGGTCGCCCTTCTTAGATGCCTTCAGCGGCGCATGTGTGGTCTACATGAAAATGGGGCGGTGGCGTGGGGCCAGGGGACCCACCTGTCTCCGGATGTGGTGGATTATGAGGCAGCTATCTGGTAAACGCGCTGCGGCCTGTTATCGCTCTGCCCACGACCAGGGTGTTGATTTCTTTTGTTCCCTCGTAGGTGTAGATCGCTTCGGCATCGGCGAAGAACCGGCCGACATCGTTTGAGAGGAGGATTCCGTTTCCTCCGGCAATTTCTCTGGCCGAGGCTACGGTTTCGCGCATACGCGAGCATGTCCAGGCTTTGGCCATGGCCGAGTCCTGGTCCCGGTAGACGCCCTCGTCCTGCTGTTGGGAGAGTCGGACGACCATGCCGAGTGAAGCGATGGTGTTGCCGAGCATCCCGACGAGTTTGTCCTGGATCATCTGGAACCCGGAGATGGGCCTGCCGAATTGTTGCCGGTCCGCGGCGTATTTCAGTGCTGCTTCGTACGCTCCTGCCTGCACGCCGGCGGCGAACCACGCCACGCCGGAACGCATGGAGCGGAGCAGGTCGGCAACGTCGGCGAAGGAATTGATGCGCGCCAGCCTGAACTCTTCTGTTACCTCGACGTTGTCCAGTGAGATGTCCGAGTTCTGGACCATGCGCAGCGACATCTTGCCGCCGATGGTTTTCAGGGTGACGCCAGGTGCGTCTGTTTTCACGAGGAAGGCTTTGATCTGGCCGTCGGCGACATCACGGGCAAGGACTGCGAGGTAGTCAGCGAATGCAGCGTTTCCGATCCAGCGTTTTTCCCCGTTGATGACCCAGGTGTTCCCGCTTCTGCGGGCGGATGTTGTTAGTCCGCCTGCGATATCGGAGCCGTGCTCTGGCTCGGTCAGTGCAAAAACGCCGGTCATTTCGAAGGAATCGATGAGCGGCAGCCATGTCTTGGCCTGGTCCTCGCTGCCTCCACGCAGCACGGTCGTCCGGAAGAGCCCGGACTGGCCGTTGTAGTACGTTGCCAGCGAGGCGTCCGTGCGGGCCAGTTCAAAGTTGCGGAAGCCTTCGTACAGGGACCGTGGTTTTGCGCCGCCACCGGTGAGGGATGCCGGTGTGATGAGGTCCAGTGCCGCCAAGGGCTTAATGAGGTGGGCGGGGAACTCGCCCCGCTCCCAGTAGTCGGCAAGCAGGGGCTGGGCTTCCGTTTCGAGGAATCCACGAAGTTTGAGGAGTTCTCCTTGCTCGGCATCGGTGAGCAGCGCTTCATAGTTCATGGGATCGCACTCGCCGTACAGGCGGGCCCGCAGAGTTGTTTTCTCGGACTGCGCGGTTTCGTGGGTGGCTGCGGTCATCGTGTTTCCTTCTGCATTCCGGGTTGGCTTGGGGTTAGTGGGTGTCCGGCGGGAGGATGCGCAGTTCGCGCCGGA
Source organism: Pseudarthrobacter sp. fls2-241-R2A-168 (assembly GCF_030209335.1). Lineage (NCBI taxonomy): Bacteria > Bacillati > Actinomycetota > Actinomycetes > Micrococcales > Micrococcaceae > Pseudarthrobacter > Pseudarthrobacter sp. fls2-241-R2A-168. Next base: position 24,767 of record NZ_JARVSG010000024.1, on the reverse strand, counting down.
GTAGTTTTCCGACAGGGCTGCGGGGCAGTTCTTCCCTTCGTTCAATCTGGCGCGGGAGTTTGAACCTGGCCAGGTGAGGGCGGAGGTAGTCCTGGAGCTCCTTGAGTTCGACATTGGACTCGGAGACGATCACGGCGGTAATGACTTCACCCCACAACGGATCCGGCCGCCCGACGACAGCAGCGTCCAGAATCCCGGGATAGCCGGCGATCAGGTGTTCGATTTCTGCCGGATCGACGTTCTCTCCGCCGGTAATGATGATTTCCTTCGAGCGGCCGGTGATGCAGAGGTCACCGTCGGCATCGATCACGCCCCTGTCGCCGGTAATGAGCCAGCCATCGACGAAGGCTGCCTCGGTTGCTTTGGTGTCCCGCCAGTAGGACGACGCCGTGTGTGGCCCGCGGACAAGGATCTCCCCGGTTTCCCCAGGCGGGAGGTCTTTTCCTTCCCTGGAGACGATGCGGACGTCCGTCAGCAGGGCGGGCGTTCCGGATGATTCTGCTTTGCCGGAGGCGTCGGAACGCCGCCGGAAGCTGATGGAGGGTCCTGCCTCGGTCATTCCGTAGGAAGCCAGCACGGGGACGTTCCGCGCAGACCAGAGGGCGACAAGTTCCGGTGGCATGGGCGCCCCGCCCCCGAGGATCCAGCGAAGGCTGGAGGTATCCGCGTCGGCGAAGCGAGGAGCTTGAGCCATCAGGGTAAGCATTGAGGGAACCGCGAACATGGTGGTGATTCCGTATTCGCTGATCTGTTCCAGGCAGCGGGATGCGTCGAACTTGCTGTCAATGATTACGCTTCCGCCCTTGTGCAGGGTCGCGACGGCAATCGTGTTCAGTGCGGCAATGTGGGAGAGCGGGGTGTTCACCAGTGTCACGTCGTCGCTGGCGATGTCCAGTCCCAGAAGGGTGTTGACACCGTTGAAGAACAGCGCGCTGTGGGTGAGGACGACGCCCTTGGGGTGCCCCGCGGTGCCGGATGTGTAGATGATGATGGCGGGGTCGTCGGCTTCCGGCCGGACTTCTCGGGCTTCCGCGCCGATGTTGAGCGGGATGGGTGGAAGGCCGTGGCGGGATTGGGCTTCGAGTTGGATAATGCGGATGGCGGTGTCCGTTCCGACAGCTTCGAGAGCCGTCGGAACGGAGCGTTCCGACACCAGGATTGTGGTTGCGGACAGATCGCGGAGGATGAACTTCACATCCGCGGCGGGAGCCGCAATTCCTATCGGGGTGAAGACTGCTCCGATGCGTGAACATGCATAGAGCGCCGTGAGTATTTCCGGGCGGTTCTCGCTGACGCAGACCACTCTGTCGCCTGCCCGGACGCCTTGGGACGTCAGGAACGCGGCTGCCGCATGGATCCGTTCGAGCAGTTCCCCGTAGGTGATGCGCGCCCCGTCGTGGACGATGGCGGTGCGCAGGGGCTGTCGGAGCGCCCGGCGCTCGACCAGCTCCCCGTATCTCAGCCCCGGGAACTGGCCCGTTTCCTGCCCGTGCAGGGCAGGGCCGTCGGAAGCTCCGGCAATACTCACAAGTGTCTCCATTGGCTAGATAGGGTAGTGGCGTTCTTCGGTTGAAACGGTAATCCACCGCAGTTCCGTGAACTCTTCCAGGGAAGCTGCGGAACCGAAACGCCCGAAGCCGCTGGACTTTACTCCGCCGAAAGGCATCTGTGCCTCATCGTGGACGGTGGCTCCGTTGATGTGGCAAATGCCCGACTGGATGCGCCGCGCGAGCCCCAGTCCCCGGCTGACGTCGCTGGTGAACAGGGCCGCTGCCAGGCCGTACTCCGAGTCGTTTGCAACTTCAATGGCTTCGTCGGCGCCGTCAACCTCAATGATGGGCGCCAGAGGGCCGAAGGATTCCTCGGTGTAGATCCTGGCAGCCTTGGTAACACCCGTGAGGACTGTTGCGGGGAAGTACAGTCCATCGGCTTCACCGCCGGTGAGGACGGTTGCACCCTTTTCGACAGCGTCGCGAACCAGAGCGGTGACGTGTTCGACGGACGCCTCGTGGACCAGCGGGCCGAGCTGCGTTGCCGGGTCCGCGGGATCGCCGACGACCAGCTTGGCGGCCCGCTCGGCCAGCAACTGGCTGAACTCCGCCGCGACGGCCTTGTCCACGATGATGCGTTCGGTGGACATGCAGATTTGGCCCTGGTTCATGAACGCCCCGAAGGAGGCTGCCGCCGCTGCGGCCTGAAGGTCGGCGTCTTTGAGCACGATGAACGGCGCTTTGCCGCCCAGTTCCATGACGGAACGCTTCAGGTTCCTCCCGGCCTTTTCGGCGATGATCCGGCCAACCTTCGTGGACCCGGTGAAGTTGATAACCCGTACCGCTTTATGGGTGACCAGGGCGTCGACGACCTCGGCGGCGTCTTCGGGTGCGTTGGTGATCAGGTTGGCCACGCCGGCAGGAAGACCGGCATCGATCAGGCATTCGATAATCGCGGAGTGCGTCGCCGGAGTCTCTTCGGAGGCTTTCAGTACCACGGTGTTCCCGAAAGCCAGCGGCATGGCCACAGCGCGCACTCCAAGGATCAGCGGCGCGTTCCACGGGGCGATACCGACAACGACGCCGACCGGTTCACGTACAGCCGTCGCGGAGAGTCCTGGCACGTCTGAGGGGATGACCTGGCCGACCGTTGAGTAGACCTGGGCGGCGGCTTCGCGGAGCATGTTGGCGGCGAGCATGGCGTTGAAGTGGCACCAGGCAGCTGCAGCTCCCATTTCCTTGCCCATGACGGCAGCAATGTCGTGGCTGCGCTCGGTCAGCAGCGCCGCAGCGGCCTCAAGGATCTTTCGTCGCTGGGCTGGCGGGGTGGCCGCCCATACCGGAGCTGCGGCAGCTGCAGCGTCCACGGCACGTTCCGCATCGGCTCGTCCAGCCGCCGCGACGGTAGCCACCGCCGCCCCGGTCAGACGCTGAATCTTGTCGAAGTAGCGTCCGCTGGCGGGATCAGCGGCCTCGCCGGCGATCCTGAGGGGAACCCTGACAATGTCTGTCGTTGTGGTCATCACGGACTCCTTACTCTGCGGTCGCGGTGGTGTAGGTGCCCAGGCCGGGCCGGTAGGTCTTCTCGTCCAGGAACTGCGTCATACCCTGTTCCCTGGCGTCGGTGTCGAACAGGATGGCCTGATCGTGCTTGGCATACAGGAAGTCTTCAGCAGTTTCCCAAGACATGAGCCGGGAGTGCCGGAAGCCCATCTTGGTACCGCGCACGACCCACTGGCTGAGGCTCGTGAGCTGCCTGGCCAGCGCGATGGTGCGTTCGCGCAGCTGATCGGCCGGGACGGCCTCGTTGACCAGCCGCATTTGGGAGGCCCGACGGCCATCGAACTGTTCGCCGGTCATGATGTAGTACATCGCGTCCCGGGTCGGGATGGTCTCGGCCAGGGCCCGGGTCACCAGGTTGCCGGGAGTGACGCCCCAGTTCACTTCGGAAAGGCCGAAAGTTGCATCCTCGGCGGCAATGGCCAGGTCGCAGGAAACCAGGGGCACAAAGGCGCCACCGAAGCACCAGCCGCTGACCATGGCGATGGTCGGCTTGGGGTAGCTGAGCAGTTTGCGGTACTGCCAGTTCGTCCCCTCGGTGCGGACCTTGTTCTGTATTGAACGGGGCTTGCCGTCCGTTTCGCGGAAATACTCCTTCAGGTCCATCCCGGCGGACCAGGACTCCTCGGTTCCGGTCAGGACCAGGACTGCGCACCGGTCATCCGTTTCGAGGTATTCCAGCGTGGCGTACATTTCGCGGTTCAGCGTCGGATTCATCGCATTGCGCTTTTCCGGGCGGTTGAAGCGGACCCAGGCGATGCGGTTCTCGTCGAACTCGACGAGAACGGTGTTGCCCCAGGGCTCCTGGGGAGTGGTGTTTTCAACTGTCATGACAATCCTTCAGCGGAATGGTTGGGTGGGATGTGGTCCGGCTTCGGCCCGTCAAAGGATGCGCCGGGTTTCGGAATGAGTATCAGTGTTTCTGATACAAGAGATATCAGGCATTCTGATAAGCTGTCAACCATGTCTGCAGAAGTTTTCGGTGCCGGCCGTCCCGGGGAGCACGCTACTGACGAGCCGCACGCCCGTGTGACCTATCTGGTGAAGCGCCTGGAGTCGGCGGTCCGGCGGGACCTGGATGCGATCATGCAGGAACAGGGGCTGACCACCCCGCAATACGCCGCCCTGAGTATCTTGAGGAGAAGTCCGGGGCTTTCATCGGCCCAGCTGGCCCGCCGGTCTTTCGTCACCGCCCAGTCGATGCAGGTAATGGTCGCCGCTTTCGAGCGCAGTGGCTTCATCGAGCGGCGTGCCGATGCGGGGCATCAGCGGATTCTGCGTAACTTCCTCACGGCCGCGGGCGAAGCTGTCCTGGCACGCAGCGAGGAAGCCGCCGACCGAATCGAGAAGCAGATGCTCGCCGGGCTCAGCGACGCCCAGATCAGGCGGCTGCGCGAAACCATGGAGGCCTGCGTCCAGAACCTTCTGGCCGACGGGCCTGAACCGCTGCGCTAGGCGGGCTGCGGTGCTGCCCTGCCGTATACCGTCTAGCTCCCTGCCTGCCGGTGCAAACGGGGGCTGATGGTGGAGGCGGCGTGGCTGCCGGCGAGGGCGTGGGAGAGTCCGCGCGCGGCCATCTGCACGAGGAGCTTCATCTCTTTCAGGTCCCTTGCCCCCGGCGAACTCAGGAGTGACACCGCTGCGATGCCCACTTCCGGCGGACCGAATACGGGGGCCGCGCAGGAAACTGAACCCGGGGTCAGCTCATTCTCTGACGTGGCCACGCCATCGTTCCTGATGCGGTCCAGTTCCAGACGAAGGACCTCCGGGTCGGTATGGGTATTCGTTGTATAACGGGCCAAGGGTGAAGCCAGCACGGCATCCCGGATCGCAGGTTCGGCGTATGCCAGCAAGACCTTTCCGGAGGAGCTTGCGTGAAGCGGCAGCCTGCCCCCGGCCCGGCCGGCCGCGGGCACGCCGCGGGTTCCGGCGATCCGCTCTATCAAAAGAGCATCATTGCCGTCCATGACGGCGATGAGCACATGCGCCTTCGTCGTTTCCCAGAGGCTTTGGAGGAATGGCATGGCCGCCTCCCTCAGGCCGTAGCTGCGGTTGGACCTTGCCGCGATCTCCCAGAGCCTGACTCCGATGGCATAGCCGCCGCCGGATGTGCGCTCGAGGCCGCCCCAGATGACCATGTCCTGGATGAGGCGATGGACCGTGCTGGTGGGCAGGGCCGTGAAACGGGCGATATCGGACATCGACAGCACCGTGCGCTCCCCGGCGAAGGCGTCCAGAACGAGAAAAATTTTCGCGGACACCGACTGCCCAGGAGTTGAGCTGTTGCCCGCCATTGGACGCTCCTTAGATGTCAGAGGCTCTTATTCACCTCTGCAGGATAGTTTCCCACTGAGTGGGCATGAGTGTCACCCGTCACATCAGAGGCTCTTATATTGAAGTCAACGGCGTGATGCCGGCCCCCAAACATCCCACAGGAGTGAAATAGTGACCAGGACAATGATGTCAGCCCGTATGCACGAGGTTGGAGCGCCGATGGTGCTGGAAGAAGTTCCCCTTCCCGAGCCCGGCCCGGCGGACGTGCGGGTATCGGTGCAGGCCTGCAACATCGTGCCGAACCTTGCGAACATTCTCGCGAACTGGACGACATGGTTTCCGCAGAACCCCCTTCCCGCCCTGCCGGCCATTTTCGGTCTTGACCCGGCAGGTGTCGTCGAAGCGGTGGGCTCCGACGTCCACGGGTTCGCGCCGGGGGACCGGGTGTACGTCAACCCGGGTCGGTATTGCGGCGGATGCCTGGCTTGCCGGAGGGGAGACCATATCAACTGCACCAGCTACGCATTCTCCGGCTACTTCGGCTTTACGCCGACGGCTACCAAAATGTTGGATCGCTACCCCTACGGTGGGCTGGCCGAGTACATGATCGCCCCGCAGTATGCACTGGTCAAACTGCCGGATTCGGTCAGCTTCGAACACGCCGCCCGCTTCGGCTACCTGGGCACCGCATACTCCGCGCTGCGCAAAACCAACGTCGGGACCGACACCACCGTGCTCATCAACGGCATCAGCGGAACCCTCGGCCTCGGGGCCGCCCTGTACGCACTCGCTCTCGGCGCCACGCAAATCCTGGGCACCGGACGTGACCGCGCCCTGCTGGAAAGGGTCCGTGCCCTGTCGCCCGAGCGGATCCAGACGTTCTCCAGTCTTGACGGACCGATCGATGAATGGGTGCACAGCGTCACGGACGGCGGAGTCGACGTCCACATCAGCGCTCTTGGACCCGGTACACCGCACGATCCCTTCATCCAGGGTATGAAATCTCTGCGCCGCGGCGGAAAGGCCGTCAACATCGGCGCGACCGCCGGGGACGTCCCCATCGACGTTCACCACATGATGGACCAGCAGCAGCAGCTGATCGGCTCCGTCTGGTTCACCGCAGGGGAGGGCCAGGACATGGCAGCCATGGCTGCCAACGGCATGGTCGACCTGTCCATCTTCGAAAACGTGGTCTACCCGCTGGCGAAGGTCAACGACGCAATCAACGGCATCGAGAACCGCCACGGCGGCTTCAGTAACTACATCATCAGCCCGAACGAAAAGTAGGACAACGCCATGACCGCCAACGAGCTGCAGTTCGATCCCGCCCGCACGGCACTGGTAAACGTGCACTGGCAGCGGGACATTGTGACCGCTGAGGGGGCGTTCGCTCCTTTCTTCGCCGAGGCCGTTCAGCGGCACGGCGTCATTGACAGCACCCGGAGTCTGGTCCAGGCCGCCAGGGAAGCCGGTGTCCCGGTCATCTGGGCACGTGCTGCCTTCCGGCCGGGCTACCCCGAACTCATCATGAACACCGGACTCAGCCATGCCATCAAGGACCTGAACGCCCTCGTGGAAGGAAGCCCCGGAGCCCAGATCATTGAGGAGTTGACTCCGCTGGATACCGAACCGGTGGTCAGCCACCCCGGCACTTCCGCGTTCCCGGACACGCCCCTGCACGCGATCCTGCGCCGCCTCGGCGTGGAGACGGTCCTCTTCACCGGTGTCGCCACCAACATCACTGTGGAAGGCACGGCACGGGATGCCGTCAATCTCGGGTACCACGCCGTGATCGTCTCGGACGGCTGCGCCGCAGCCACCGACGCCGCGCACGACGCCACCCTTGAGACCTTTTCGCTGCTGGGGCAAACAGCCACCATCGACGAAATCCAGGCCGCGCTGCAGGGCGTCGCGGCACAGCCGGCCGTTTCGGCCCGCTAGCCGGGGGCCTCACGTCCCTGTCGTGTTCTACCGTGCGGTCCCCGCCTGGGGACCGCACCCACCCGCTGTTTCACCCCGTCGAAGGAAAGAACATGCCCAAAAATCGAATCAGGTCCTCCGCGATGACGCTTGGGGCCGCCGCCGCGCTGATCCTCTCCTTGGCCGGCTGCGCAGGTTCCTCCGCAGGCCAGTCAGGCGAAGGCCTTGACAGTGCCGACCAGCAGGCGTTGTCGCAGGCGAAAGACTTTGTCGAAAAGTCCCAGTCGAAGGTCACCGACGTGGCCCTGGCCTCGAGCTCGCCCGCTATCGTCAAGGACATCTCCATCGTCGTTATCCCCTGCACGTACGCGGCAGAGGGGTGCAAACGTGTGGCTGATTCCGTGCAGGAGGCTGGCAAGACGCTGGGCTGGGAGACCCGCATGATTGACCCGGCCGGAGACCCGGAAAAGATGCGCCAGGCCATCCGCACGGCCATGCAGCTCAAAGTGGACGGCATCGTGCTCGGCGCGATTCCGGAAATCCTGGTCAAGGACGACGTCGCCCTCGCTCGCGCCGCGGGAATCAAGGTCGTCAACGCCATGGAGCCCAACTCCAAGGAATTCTCTGACGCGCAAACCGGCACCGACAACGTTCAGGCCGGCCGCATGAACGCAGCGCTGCTCGCTGTCCAAACCGGGGGCCTTGGCCGCGTCATCACCATCAATGATCCGCAGTTCCCCGCGGTCATTGGCTGGCATAAGGGCTTCACCGAAGGGCTCAAGGAATTCTGCCCCTCGTGCACCATCGTCAAGGAGATGGAATTCCAGTTGTCCGGACTGCAGACCACCCTGCCCCAGGAATTCCAGGCAACATTGACGGCCAACCCCGACGTCAACGCGGTCTGGGCAGCCTACGATCCCGTCGTCACTGCCATCACCCCCGTCATCGAACGCTCCTCCAATCCCGATATCAGGGTTGTGTCCCAGAACGCTGACCCCTCTGCTCTGAAAGACTTGAAATCAGGGGACAAGCCGGTCCTGGGCTCGGTCGGGTATTCCATCGAGTGGATCGGCTACAGCGCAGTTGACCAGATGAACCGGTTGTTCAGCGGTTCCCTCCCGGACGCTGACCGCCTACGGACGGTGCCGAACAAGCTGATCACCTCTTCGAATGTCACCACCGTGCCGTGGGATGGCGACGCTGACTGGAAAAACGCGTTCCTCACCGCATGGAAATCGGCCAAGTAGCAGCCCGGGCCCGGATTCAGGACACCAAGATGACCAACTACGCCGTCGCCTGCGAAGACCTGAGTATTTCCTTTGGCGCCACCAAAGCACTCAAGTCGGTGACCACTGGCTTTGAACGGGGCAAGATCACGGCGCTGCTGGGGATGAACGGTTCCGGCAAGTCCACGCTGATCAAGATCCTCGCGGGAATTTACCGGCCCGGTCCCGGGTCCAGGATCACGATCGCGGGGTCCACGATCGCGGGGCACCTGACACCGCAGCGATCCCATGCCTTGGGGATGAGGTTCCTCCACCAGGAAGTCGGATTGGTGGAGGCCCTGACCGTATCGGACAATTTCGCCTTGACCGGGCGCTTCAAGGCCCCTTTCGCGCTGGGCCCCATCGCCCAGCGGGAGCAGGACGATTTCGTGGCCCAGGTGCTGCAGCGTTTCGACCTCCCCGTTCATCCTCAATCCAAGGTCGCCGACCTGAGCCCGACCCTGCGGACAATGGTAGGGATGGCCCGGGCGTTCCAGCACTCCGGCGATGATGAGGACGTGTTCGCCAGGAACGTCCTGGTTCTGGATGAACCAACGGCATCTCTGCCCACCGATGAGGTCCACGCGGTCATGGCTACCGTCGAACGGCTCCGCGATCATGGCGGCACGGTCATTTACGTCAGCCACCGCACCGAGGAAGTCAAACGGCTGGCTGACAATCTCGTCGTCCTTCGGGACGGCGAGGTCGTTGTCGAAGAGGCGGTTGAACACCTGCAGATCCCCGACATCGTCACCAGGGTCGTAGGAAAATCCATCGCAGCCAAGGAACCCCGTCAGAACAATCTCACCGCCGCACCTGTCGTCTTCGAGGTCAACACTCTGCACGGGACCAGGCTCCGCGACGTCAACCTGGAAATTCGTGCAGGTGAGATCCTCGGCGTCGCGGGACTGGTGGGGTGCGGCCGGAGCGAACTGATCCGTCTCCTTTCCGGCGCGCAACGCCCCACCCAAGGAACCATGGAACTCAAGGGCAAGCCGTACCACCCCACGCACCCGGCAACGGCAGTGAAACGGGGCGTTGTCTCCGTGCCGCAGGACCGCCGAGCTGAAGGATGCATCTTGGGCATGGCCACCACCGACAACCTGACCATGGGCGGCCTGAACACCTTCTACAAGGGTGGACTCCTGCGCCTGAAATCCGAATCCCTCTCAGCCCAGGGGCTCGCCGAAACCTACCGGGTAAAGGCCGGGGACATCCGGTCCCCCATCAGCACCCTCTCGGGCGGTAACCAGCAAAAGGTCGTTATCGCCAGAGCAGCCAGTAAGGCGACCGAAGTGCTCTTGCTTGACGAGCCCACGCAAGGCGTCGATGCCCTGGCCAAGCAGGAAATCTGGCACATCATCCGTGGATTCGCAGCAACTGGAAAAGCCGTCATCGTTGCATCGACCGACTTTGATGAGTTTGTCGGCCTCTGCGACCGCGTCATCGTCCTGGACCGCGGAGTCATTGCCGCTTCCGCCGAAGGGCCCGACGAAATCACCGAAAAGCAGCTTGCACTCCTGTGTGCAGGAGCGGACCAATGACGTCCCGCAGCCCGTCACCATCTACGAAAAGGATGACCACCGCCATGGTTTCCACCATCACGAAAGTCCGGCCAGAGCCGGGTACGGCACGGACCCGGCAGGGACCGGCCGCATTTCTCACCCGCTACGGCGTTATCGTTTTTCTGGTTCTCCTCTTCACCATTTTTGCGTTGCTGATGCCCCGGACCTTTCCAACGTCAGGGAACCTTCTGGCGATCGTCGCCGACCAGTCCATACCCATCATCCTGGCGCTTGCGGCCATCCTTCCCCTGGCCGCAGGGGAATTTGACCTCTCCATCGCAGCGGTTCTGGGCTTTTCGTCCATTCTTTCCATCGCCTTATCGAACGCCGGGCTGCCCCTGCCGCTGGTACTGGCGGGAACTCTCATTCTCGGTCTGCTGGTCGGAGCCGTGAATGCCTTCTTCGTCGTCAAAATCGGCATTAATGCCTTTATCGGAACGCTGGCAATGGCGACCATCCTCGCGGGTCTGAACCTGTTGCTCACCCGCGGATCACTGATGACCCTTGAATCCGAACAGTTCGCCAGGCTCACCAGCGTGCCCGGCTCCCGGATCCAGATCGTCATTGCGTACGCGCTCGTTCTCGTGCTGGCCGTCTGGTATCTGCTGGAGCGCACACCTTTCGGCCGGTACCTGCGGGCCACGGGCATGGGTCGCCCGGCAGCCCGCCTCAGTGGCGTGCGAACCGAGCGCTACCTCACATCCTCGTTCGTGCTCGCAGCGCTGCTTGCCTCCTTTGCCGGATTCCTGCTGGCATCCCGGTCCGGAAGTGCACCGCCGACCCTGGGGCCGGAGTTCCTCTTGCCGGCCTACGCCGCCGCATTCCTTGGGGCGGCCACCATACGCCCGGGCTTCTTCAATGTATGGGGCACAGTCGTCGGGGCATTCCTCCTGGCTGTGGGCAGCAATGGCCTGACTCTGATGGGCGCCCAGACCTGGGTGGCGAATGTCTTCAACGGAGTGGCCCTGCTCGCAGCAGTGTCGGCCTCCGTGATCGTGGCCCGCAGAGGAGTCAACGGCCGGGCATAACCGTCCAAAGGGTCCCGGATGTGTGAATCACCTGCACATCACGAAAAATGATGGGTCAGCTGCATGGGTAAGCGGTCCCCGGGCTAATGCCTTGGGACCGCTTACTTGTGGGCTTTGGGCAGTCCGGGCAGTCCCCGGGAAAGTCCGGGCGGCCCCCGGGAATGTGCTCCGGCAGCGGAGTCGGAGAATCCCGCTCGCGCGAACATGTTGCAGATAGTCTGCTTCACCGGAGGATTGGACAGGAGAAACACCGCCCGGTTCGGATGTAAAGGGCGTGGCCGGAGCGCGTCGCTTAGCCTCTGCAGGGCCAGAGTCCCCGTCTGCAAACCCGTCCGTTAAAGCTTCCAGCAGGGCCGGACGACCGGCCCTGCTGGTGCGACTGAAGCCGGCCCAGGCCGCTCCGGTGGAAGGTGTCCCTTGTCAGGGGGACTGCAGTCCGCTGGCACGGTAGGCGCGTACAGCCAGCGGGCCGGATAAGAAGCCAAAGAGGGCTGAGGCCAAGGCATCGTCAAGGGCCGTGCGCGATAACGTCGCGGAGAATTCAGTGTAATGCTGGACGGGGTGGGGGAGTGGGCCGATGACCGCTGCCTCTGGGACGAGCATCAGTTCACTTAGCTGATGGATGGCGATGTCAGCCCGTCCGTCGATGAGAGCGTAGGCGGTGGGGCCCTGATCAACGATTGTGGACCGGGAATTTACCTGGTCCGCTATACCCAGGTCCCGAATCAGGCGTGCAAAGTAGATGCCGCTCGGTCCGTTCCGCGAATACGCGACAGAGCGTGCGGCGGTCAGGGCTCCGATGAGCCCGTCAACTGAGCCAATCTCGGGGCGGGAGGCTTCCGGGGGAACCGCGACTCCTATTCCAGACTTCGCGACCGGCTTACACGATGGCAGGTCGAAGATGTCAGTGACAGCAGAGGCTTCCAGTGACCCTGTTGTTCCTACGAAGATCCCTGGCCGTGCGCCTGCTTCGATCCGCTGCAGGAGCAGGCCCGTCGGCTCGAAGAGAACATCCACTGTTGCCCCGGTCGCCCACATGAAGGCCGGCAGGACGTGCTCTTCCAGGGCCTTTTTTAGGGCCACCGCACAGAAAAGCGATAGGGCGGTGCCGGACACATGGTCCGGCACCGCCCTATCGGCCGATGAACTGGGGACGGTCATCTCAGATGTGAACCGGGGCGAGGACAATGTCAAAGCGTGTGCGGGCCCAGGACTGGTTGTCCATGTCGCGGCCGTCAGGGGTGGGGGTGCCGGCGGGCTGTGTTTCGAATTTCTTGATCAGCGAGTCTTTGACGCCGAACACAGAGTCACCAATTTCAATCTGAGGGTCTCCCTCGACGAAGATATGCGTCACCAGGGGGCGCAGGCCCTCAGCGGTGACCATGAAATGCAGATGGGACGCGCGAACAGGGGAGCGGCCCACGGCTGCCAGCATTTTACCGACAGGCCCGTCGTGAGGGATGGGGTAGGGCGTCGGCGTGAGGCCCCAGAAGGCGTACTTCCCGTCCTGATCAGCATTCAGGTGTGCGCGTCCTGCCACACGCTGGTCCGTGTACTGGACGTCGTAGAACCCGTCTTCGTCTGCTTCCCAGACTTCAATGCGGGCGCCGGGGACCGGTCGCCCCTCGGTGTCCGTAACGGTGCCTTCTACCCAGCATGGCTGGCCGTTGGCGCCTCCGGCGATGTCCCCGCCGATGGGGATTTCCGGGGCGTCGGCGACAAAGAATGGGCCGAAGACGGTAGCTTCGGTGGCTTCCTTATATGCCTGGTTGTTCATGGCGATGGTCTGCATGGACGCTCCGAATACGTCGGAGAGGAGTACGAATTCCTGGCGTTTGTCATCGGTAATGTGCCCGGCGGCGGTGAGAAACTCGATGGCTGCATTCCATTCCTCCTCGGTGAGGCGCACTTCGCGGAGAAAATTGTGCAGGTGCCTGGTCAGGGACTGCATGAGTTGCTTCAGGCGCTGGTCCTCGGCCTTGCTGAAGGATGCGACGACGGTGTCCACGAGTTGTTGCTCGACGGCAACCTGCTCGGCGGAGATCTGCTGTGTTGACGACTGGATGCTCATGAGGGGTTCCTTAGAGTCCGGGGGTGGTGCCCGAGTAGGCGGAGCGGAGGAGTTCCTCGAGGTTTTCCTCCGTGACCGGGCGCGGGTTGGAAGCGGGGATTGCCGGCAGGATCAGCCTGACCGCTTCAGGAATGTTTTCCTCGGCCAAGCCGTGATCTTCCAGGGCCTTGGGCGCACTCAAGGTTTCGCGCAGGGTGTTCAGTCCCTTGAGGGCGTTGTCGGTTCCGAAGGCGGCGGCGATTCTGGTCTCGGCATCCGCCGCGTAGGGTGCGTTGAAGGCCAGGACGTAGGGCAGGACGGTGGCGTGTGTTTGGGCATGGGGCAAGTTGTAGGCGCCGCCCAGGACGTGGCAGATCTTGTGGTGCATCCCTGAGCCCGCGGAAGCAAAGGCGACCGCCGAAAGGTACGCCCCGTACAGGGCCTGTTCCCGGCCCAGGAGGCTTGACGGGTCATCTTTGATCAGCGGAAGGCCCTGGTTCAGCGCGCGGATTCCCTCCGCGGCCAGCGCCTGATTAATCGGGTCAGCACGTGGAGCCCACATCGAATCAACACAGTGGGCCAATGCGTTCAGGCCTGATGCGACGGACAGGTCAACGGGAAGAGACAGGGTCAGGGCCGCGTCGTAAATTACCGTCACAGGCAGGACCCTGTCGTCCACACCGGTGGTTTTCCGGGACGCTTCCGTCAGTCCCCAGACGTTGGTCGCTTCAGATCCGGCATAGGTTGTCGGGACGGCGATGATGGGCAGGCCCGTGCTCATGGCGATAGCTTTGGCCAGTCCCGTGGTGGAGCCGCCGCCGACGCAGACAAGCACGTCAATGCCAAGCTCCTGGGTTGCAGAACGTGCTTTTTCCGCCTTTTCAAGGGGTACGTGGGGCGCAACGTCATCGTAGAAGGACACGACGTCGATTCCCTCGGCCACCTCGGCAGCAATCTGTGCCTCGAATTCGGAGGCGATCACCATGACACGCTTGGATCCCAGCCGGGAGACCTCCGCAGCGAGGTTTTCAGCTGCTGCGCCGGAACCGAACAGCACCCGCTGCCCCAGCGTCATATGTTGAAACGTAAGCATCAGACCAACGCCTCCTTCGCTGCGAGCTCCGCGTCATGGCCATAGAGCCAACCGTTGCTCACCAGCGGATCACCTTGGGCCAGAGCGTCATCGCGCTCTCGTTGAGCCGGGCCATCGGGCAGGTGATTGATGTGTTTGCGGGCGCGGCTGAGCTGCTGGATCCTCGTTGTCCGGCTGATGCGCACCTGCTCATAGGTCCGCAGGGCGCGGGCCGGGTCCTCCGGGTCATCGGCCAGGCACTTTGCCAGGGCAGCCCCGTCTTCGATGGCCTGGGCAGCGCCTTGGGCGAAGAAAGGGAACATAGGATGGGCGGCGTCACCGAGCAGAGTAAGCCTGCCGTAAGACCATTGCGTCAGCGGTTCGCGGTCCAGGAGTGCCCAGCGTCCCGGAGTGCCGGCTGCCCGGATAAGGTCCGTGAGCCGGGGGTCCCAGCCGTCAAATTCGGCAAGCAGTTTATCGACCGTTGCTTTCGCGCTCCATGATTCCGCAGTGAAGTCCCCGGCAGGACCGAAGGCCACGATATTGACGGCGCTGCCGCCCGATATCGGGTAGTGCACCAAATGGTGGTCCGGACCGATCCACAACGTCTGGGCAGCCCGACGTGCAAACTCGGGCGCATCCTCCATTGGGACGATGGCCCGGTAGGCGCACATGCCCGAATATTCTGCGGAGCCGGTGTCAGCAATCGCGTTCCTCACCACCGAGTGGACTCCATCGGCGCCGATAAGGATGTCTGCATCGGCGGTGGTGCCGTCATCAAAGGTGAGCTTTGCGCCGTTCTCGTGCGGCTGAACTTCTACACAGCGTTTGCCCAGACGCAGCCAGTCGGACGGGACCGCGGCCTTGACGGCATCCAGCAGATCTGCGCGGTGGGCGACATAGGTGCGTTCTCCGTACAGTTCTTCGCACCTGCCCGTGAGCTGCTCTGCCGAGAGGACTGCGCCGTCCTGCCAGCGGCGGAACTCCCATCCCACATCCAAAGGCACGGCCGTTTCCAGGAAAGCATCAATTTGACCGAGTCGGCGTATCAGACGAACAGCGTTGGGAGAGACAACTAAACCGGCTCCAACAGCGCCCAGCTCCGGGGCCTGTTCGTAAACTGTCGCGGTCAGACCGGCACGATGCAGGAAACCGGCTGCCGCCAGCCCGCCAATGCCGCCGCCCAGAATGACGATGCGGGGACCTCCCGGCTCCGCTGTCGTGTTGGTTTGAGTAGTCATTTCTTGCCTTCCGGGAAGGGGAGTGTCACATCGGGCAACACTCGGAGCTGTAGGGGTTGAATCCATAGTCCGTGCCCCCTCCATCCGCGGGAGGATAATGTTCACTGAACGGACAACGAGTCCGTGACGCCACCCCGCCAGGAGGTCTCATGCCGCGCAATGCCGAACCCGGGCGCAGCGTAACCTCGCGCCTCAGTGCCCTGCTTTTTGCCTTCAGATCCGGCAATTCCAGCCTGACTCTGGCCGATCTCACCCGGCGCACGGGAATGCCTCACGCGACGGTGCGGCGACTCGTGCTGGAATTGCTCTCCGAAGGCCTGCTGGAGCGTACAGCCGATGGTAAATACGTCATCGGTATCCGGGTCTGGGAACTGGGCACACTGGCCCCCCGCACTCTTCCCCTCCGCACCGTCGCATTGCCGTTCATGGAGGATCTCCACGCTGCCCTGCAGCAACACGTCCAACTGGCGGTCCTCGAAGGCATCGAAGCGGTAGTTGTGGAGCGCATGTCCACATCCAAAGCCCTCGGGCTGGTATCCCAAGTTGGCGGCCGGCTGCCGCTGCACAGTTCCGGCGTCGGTAAAGTCCTTTTAGCCCACGGCGGTGAGAGCCTCCTCCAACAAGTCACCGTCGAGGGCCTGAAGGCATACACGCCAACCACCATCACCGACCCCGAGCAGCTTCGAAGCGACCTGGGCGAATACAGGCGGAAAGGATTTGCACTGGTAAATCAGGAGACGAGCCGGGACGCACAATCCGTGGCGACGGCCATTTTCGGTACCTCCGGAGAGTGTGTGGCCGCGCTCTCCGTTGTAGTCGCAGCCGGAACCTTGAACCTAAACTCAGTTGTGCCCGCAGTGGTGGCTGCCGGTAGAGGGATATCCCGCGGACTTGGAGCTGCAATGCCCCGGCGCACCCTGTAGCAGTCTTAACAAACAAAGTCCTGCATAAGGCTTGTCCCCGGCGGTGGGGCGGGCGGACCGGACTTCTCGTTCAAACGGGGATTAATTTCGTTCAGACGGCCAGGGAAAGGCCCGTGTTTCAGCCTCGGGGGTGCTGTAAACAGGACTAATTACGCCCGTGATCCACGTTTTACGGAGCTTAGCCAGCTTGGGTCCGGCTACCTGTCGGCCAGCCCAACATCCACAAACCTCAAGCAGGTCTGGCTTGGTATCACTCTGACGCGGAGGTTCTCAGCCGTTGGTAGTTAACCTCAGGACGTGCAGGGTGAGGTAGAGCTCTTCCTCTCTGCGAATCGACAATCCTGTCGCTTGGGAAATTGCTTTGCCGACTTGTACCGCGCAGGAGTGTTCATTGGGGTGGGCAGTTTTCGCTGCGTTCCAGAGAAATTCTGAGGCGTCTTCGTGCTGAGACGCGGCCTGCAGCCGAGTTATCAGGAACCGAAGGTGTGTGGCGAAACGAGCAACGCTGACCGAGCTAGGGTCCAAGTCCACGTCAAAGGTGTCGCGAACAATTTGCAAGGACTCATGCAGTACCTTTGCGAGTTTGAACGTCGTAGGCATCTCGGTAGTGCTGAATCGTGCGTTGGCGATATGAAGGGCAAGAGCAGCAGTCTCCTCATCAGGCAGCTCAACATGGGTCCGGCCGCGGATCAGTTGAAGCACCTCACGTGCGATTCCAGTCTCTGTGGGAAATGCGTAAGCCATTTCCGCCACGAGCGGGATGTCCAGCTCGTACCCGCTGCGAACACGGTCGATAGCCGTGGTGATGTGGTCCGCTATCCCGATGACGAAGGAGTCAGAGACGTCGGCATCGAGGCGGTCGCGGACGAGTTGCGTAACCAGGTCAGCAGTTTCCAAATGCTCGCTAGGCAGCTCGGCAAGCAACGCAGCGAACCGCTCGGTCCCTTCGCCATCCGTTGGTTTGAAGGTGCGATCTACGTCGGCAGCGGCGATCCGTGGCTTCCGACTGGCATTAAAGCCGATCCCTTTGCCCATTAGGACGTAGTCGCGCCCCGCATCGTCCTTGGCCTCAGCGACGTTGTTGTTGTACGCCCGGACGATAGTAAATTCGGCCGGGCCAGGCCTGTTTGATTCAGACATGGAGGGATGCCCCGCGGCTTGTTATGACACCGCGATACCAATCGAAGCTAAGCTTTTTGCGGCGTTCGAGGGTACCGTTGCCGTGGTCGTCCTGGTCGACCCATATGAACCCATAACGCTTCGTCATCTCCGACGTCGAGGACGAAATTGAGTCAATGGGGCTCCATGCGGTATATCCGATGACGTTGACTCCATCGTCGAGGGCTTGAAGTACTGCCCGCAGGTGGTCTCCGATGAACGCGATGCGGTATGTGTCGTTGATTGCACCGGTTTCGTCCGGTTCCTCATTGAAGCCGCAGCCGTTCTCCAGAATGAAGATTGGTTGGTTGAACAAGCGCTGCAATTCGTTCAGGGTGATCCGCAGTCCAACAGGGTCAATCTGCCAACCCCAGTCGTTGGCGGGCAGGTGTGGGTTCTTTATCACTGAGTGCACATTTGCGCTCGTGATCTCGAGTCCTTCCGTGCTGGCGGCAGCGATTGCAGAGTTGTAGTAGGACATTCCGACGAAGTCGCAAGGATGGGAAGCGATGAGCCGAAGATCCTCCTCGGTAGCCTCCAGCTCAATGCCATTTTGGGAAAAGTATCGCGTCGCATAGAACGGATAAGTCCCGAGGTTGAGCACGTCGAGGTAAAGGAGGTTTCGAAGGCGGTCCTCCTGAACAGCCGCGAGGACGTCTTCAGGCTTGCTGGACGCCGCGTAGGTGGTGAAGTAGGCGACCATGCTGCCAAAGCGAACATCGAGCTGCTGTTGCTTGGCCCATTCGATCACTTTGGCGGAGGCGACGAACTGATGGTGCAGCGCTCGGAACATCGTCTGCTCGAAGGCATCATCCCCTGTCCGCAGCAGCCCGAGTGTCTTCTCAGGTGCCTTCACGCTCATGTTGATCTCGTTGAACGGAACCCAATGCTTGACACGGTCGCCATACCTCTCCAGGAGGGATGTCGCGTAGGTGACGTAGAGGTCGATGAGTCTGCGGTTGGCCCATCCTCCGTACTTCTCGATGAGGACCATGGGGAAGTCGAAATGGCTTATTGTCATAACCGGCGCCATGCCACGCGTGATGATGGCGTCGATGAGCCTGTCGTAATAGACGAGTGCTTCCTGATTAATTTTCCCGTCTCCGTTGGGCATTACCCGCGCCCAGGAGAACGAGAATCGGAACGTCGTACTGCCCAGTTCGGCAAGGAGATCGAGGTCTGCTTCGAAGCGGTGATAGAAGTCGATGCCCCTGCGCTTCGGGAAGTCGTGCGGTTCTGCAATCTTTGCATGATCGAGGTAATCCCGATCGAAGCGAACAGTCCTCGTGGGCTCACCTGAAGCCGGCTTAGTCAGCGGTGCGCAGTCCGCGACGGTGAGCGATTTGCCGTCGGCGTCCCACGCGCCTTCGGCCTGGGCCGCAGAGAGTGCTCCGCCGATGAGGAAATCGTGGGGAAACAGTGTCGATGTCATGCTGACGTACTCCCTACCTGGAACAGGACCGTGCCTGTGGTGACCTTCCCGCGGGCCTCTTCGGTGACAGGTGCTTTAGCTGGTTTGACGACTACGATCGGGGTGACTGTGCTGAAGCCCGCCTCCTCGATCAAACGAAGGTTGACGTCGAGCAGACGCTGACCCGCGGTAACGGTCTGCCCCTTTTCGACCAACACCGTGAAGGGTGCACCGTTCATCTTTACGGTGTCGATTCCGACATGGATGAGCAGTTCAAGACCGTCCGTCGTGCGGATCCCAACAGCGTGAAGTGTTTTTGCGACCATTACCACTTCACCGCTGACCGGGCTGGCGACCGTTCCGTCGTGCGGGAGGATCGCAATACCATCGCCCAGCACTCCGCCCGAGAAGAGTTTGTCAGGGACCTCCGTGAGTGGGACTATGGCACCGGCCATGGGGCTGAGGACTGTTCCGGCGGCAGCTGGAGGGGCAGCAGTCGGGGAGTCTGTGTCTGTAGTTTGCGTCGGCTCGAAGACGGCGGAACTCGTCTCCGCGAACGTCCGCTCCAGCGTGGCGCGCCCGAATGTCTTGCCGTATGCCAGGGTCAGGGCGAAAGCGAGGGCAGTTCCGCCCAGCAGAACCGCGACGGTTACGACAAGGGCTGCGTCGCCTTGGAGTATGCCTGTACTAAGGATGCCGGGCAGGGCGACGGCAGTCGCGGCGGTGTTGAGCAGTCCGAGGACGAGGCCGACTGCTGCGGCGGCCACGCAGGAGACGAAGAAGGGGAACTTATAGCGCAGGTTGTACCCGTAGATGACCGGCTCGGTGATGCCAAACAGTGCGGTGGACGCGGCCGCCGCAGCGCCGGAGCGTTCGTTTCCGCGCACGAGGAGTGCAAGAGCGAGGCCAGAACCGGCCTGGGCGAGGTTGGCGGCAAAGGCTCCAACGAGCAGTGCTGTTGCGCCGGTGGCCGCAACCTCTTGTACCTGGATCGGCACGAACGAGTAGTGAAGCCCGAAGATGACGAGGATGGGCCGCACACCGCTCAGTACCGCCTGCGCCAGCCAGCCGGCCGAAGCGAAAAGCCATCCAACGCCGCCTGCGATAAGTTGCCCGACGTAGTGACCGATAGGTCCAATGATGACGAAGAGCAGGGGAATCATCACCATCAGCGCGACCGCCGGGACGAAGACGATGCGGATTGCTTCAGGGATAATCCTCGTGAGCAGGTCGGTGACGTGCTTCAGTACCCAGACGGCAAGGATGATGGGAATGACCGTCGAGGAGTACGTGACAAGCAGGATAGGCAGTCCGAGAACAGTGGTACTGGTCTCTCCGGCTGCCTTCGCTTCCGCGACCAGAGCAACCCACGTGGGATGAAGAAGAACTGCCGCCAGGAGCATAGCGAGGTAGGGGTTCGCCCCGAATTTTTTTGCGGCACTTGAGGCCAGCAAAATAGGCAGAAAGTAGAAGACGCTGTCTCCCACTGCCGACAGGATCGCGAAGAGAGTGGTATCCGCCGCGATCAGCCCGGTGGATTGGAGCACTGTTACGCCGGCGCGGACCATACCAGCAGCGATCAATGCCGGCAGGATCGGCGTGAAAACGCTGGCTATCAGAGCGATGAACCGGGAGATGACGTTGGGACGTTTACCCCTCGGGCTCGTTTCCCCGGTTGAAGAGGACCGGACCCCGGAGGAGGTCGTGCGTTGCAGCGCCTCGTTAATGTCCCGGTAGAAGGCCTCTACCTTTCCGCCGACGACGACCTGTGTCTGTCCGCCGGAGTGTTGGGCCCTAAAAACTTCCGGGATCCGGTCAAGTGCAGCGATATTCGCTTTTTGTGGATCGTGCAGCTCGAATCGCAGGCGGGTTGCGCAGTGGGTGAGCTGTGCGACGTTCTCGGGTCCGCCCACCTCCTCGAGGATCTGCGCAGCGATGCTCGTCGTCGTTGAAGACTTCATTGTGCTCCTTCAGAGCTTTGCTAAGGCAACAAAAAAGACCTGAGACATGGAGCCGACAAGGGTCAGCGTCCGTCTCAGGTCTCGCCTAGTCGAACTAGTAACAATCCTGGTGCTTCAATGTGCCCAACTGCTCGACACCGGCTGGTAGCGTGCTTGCATGCAAGCTTTGTTAAAAGTATCGGGGCACCTCGTGGCCCCGTCAAATTCGGCTCTGTTGCCGGGTCTGAACCCAAGCATGCGACCTGTCATCCAGATACGCGGCACACCCTGCCAGGGCCCTGCTCTTGGGGGATCTCCCCACAATGCTCCTACTTAGTCATGTCTGGTGCTGTTGCCATTCGCGTTTGGCCTGTACCTGTCATGGCGGTTAGAAAGCGGATGCGGTCCTGGTTACCTGAATCATGGTTGCCGTGGAGAGGATGTGCTGTTCCATCTCTGCTTTGGCATTTTCTGCGTCGCCCGTTTCAAGCGCCTTGATGATTCGGGCGTGGTCTTCATTGCGTTCGACGATGGAGGATCCGACCGGGTGGGGGGCGCCGGTGGTGTTGATGAGGAAGTCGCTAAGGTCCCACATGCGGCGGCTCATGTTGCTCATGACTCTTGAATGGGCCATACGATGGATAATTTCGTGGAAGTTCCGGTTTTGGACTCGATACTGGCGGGCACGGATGTCTGGGTCCGGCTCGGTATTTAGACGGTCCATTCTGCGGGCGGCCAGGTATAGCTCGTCCAGGTGGTCGTCTGTCCGCCGTTGAGCAGCAGCTGCCGCAATAACGGATTCGAACCCAGCGAACATTCTGAAAAAGTCTTCTACTTCTTCGAGTGAGTACTCGGTGACGACGCATCCTATTTGGGGGAGGATTTCGACCAAGCCGTCTGCAGAAAGCAAGCGGAGCGCTTCCATGACAGGTTGCTTGCTTACACCGAATTCAGCCCGTATGGACTCGACAGAAAGCTTGGTCCCTGCTGCATATTCGCCTTCGAGCAATCGGCTTTGCACGGCCTCGTATATGCGCCCGAGGAGCCGTCCTCCGCCTGCGGAGGAGCGTTGGTTGAGGGGAGCTTGCAGCGGTGTCATGGAACTAGTGTTGCGCATATGGCTCCTCTCCTCAACAACTAGAACGCTAGCATATTCGCGGTGCGCCCGGCCGACATTCTATGGGCCGGGCGCACAACACTCTTAGTCAGCTTGGCGTCAGACAGCTTGGGAGGCGGGAGTGCTGGTCGTTATGTCGGCGACGCTGGCAATCTCAGCGAGTAGGCCGAGGGATTCGATACTCGCCTGGTGGGCCTCAAGGGTAGCGGCGGAAGAGGCATCCTCTGCGATGATGACGCGGTAGCCCGCGTCAGAGGCGGCGCGCGCTGTGCCCTCCAGCGATGCGTTGGTGGCCACGCCGGCAAATACGAGAGTGTCGATGCCGCGTTCTTCCAGCACAGCCGTGAGTTCGGGCACGAAACCACCAACGCGCTGGTGCGTGATGACCACGTCCTCGGCTGCTGGTGCAAGTTCGGGAATGATGTCAGCCAGCGCACTTCCGTCCTTGAGGCAACCGGACTGCTCGACGACCTTGAGCAGGGGAGAGTTCGCGTTAAGGTCACTGAAGTCGGGCTTAAAGGCCACCCGGGTATAGATCACGGTCATGCCGTTCTCCCTTGCGGAGGCCAACAGTTCTCCGATCTTGCTGATGATGTTCCTGCTGACGATCTGTTCGTGGAAGAAGGGAGCGAATGCTCCATCCGCCGAGACGATGTCTCCCTGGCAATGAACCGCGATGACGGCCGTGCGCTCTGGGCTGAGTTCCATTCTGGTCTTTCCGTTTCTTGCTAGTGGGACCGCGGCCGCGGGCGGGCAGTGTCCGCGGCCGCGAGAATCATTCTTAGGAGCCGGGGACAACAACGACGTTCGTGAAGCCGCCTCGGCGCTTATCCACCGAATCCAATGCCTCATTCACTTCCGAAAGGGGGAAGACTTCGTGTTCAAAGACCGAAAGATCCAAGGTTCCGGCGTGCGCCATTTCTGCCATATCCTGGCCTTCTGCGACGCTGAACCAGAGTGAGCCGATAACGCTGATCTGGAAGCACATAAGCTTAAACATCTCCAGCGGGAGCGGCTCTGACATGCCTCCGATGTCGACCATGCGACCGCCACGGCGCAGTGCCTCGATGCCGGCGAGCGTGATTTCGTGCGGTGCGCCGGGGCCAACCGCGTCAATGAAGATGTCGGCGCCAAGGCCGTCAGTGTTTTCCCGAACCCATTCCTCGACGGGCTTGTCCCCGTGGGAGAGGACGTGGACCCGTTTTGGATCGATGAGGCGAACCCGCTCGAGGAGTTCCCGGTCACGTGCCATCGCGAAGACCTTTGTGGCGCCCATGGCCAGGGCATTCAGAACGGCCCCGAGCCCAAGAGTTCCCGTGCCACCGTTGATGAGAACGGACGTGCCGGCCCCTGTTCCGGCTTTGCGAAGAGCGGAGTAGGACGTCCCCAGGTATCCGAAGCGGCAGGCGGCTTCGAAAGAGATTGACTCAGGCAGTATGACCAGACCGTCTGCGGGGGCCTTCATGTACTCGCAGAAACCACCATGCGGGTAGTCCTCAAAAATCTCCTGAGAGCCTGCCCCAAAGCCGAAGTAGCCCTGGAATGTGTAGGCCGGGTCGTTGATGCGTTCCCCTCGCCGTGACGCATGGGAATCACCGGAGTCACGACCCGGGTTGACGTAAACGCGGTCACCGGGCTTTACGTTGCGGACCTGGGATCCGACCCTGCTCACCACGCCGGCAGCATCCAAGCCATAAATAGCGGGCAGGGCCGGCAGAGGAAGGTATGGGAACCACTCGGGGTAGGAGGTGATGACGTTCCGCAGGTTAGGCACAACGTTGCACGCCTTCACCTCAACGATTACATCCCTGGGACCCGGTTCGGGGACGTCCACCTGGTCGATCTGGAAAGGCTTGCCTACTTCGTGAAGTCGTGCGGCCTGCATCAAGCTCATCATCGCGCTCCTTGCAAAATGAAATTTCGAAAATTGCCCCGATACGTAGCATGAGGCCAACCGTTAGTGACGGGAGTCACGCGGCGTGAGCAACGTTACATGCAAGCGTGCAAGCCTGCAAGATGGTTTCCGTCAACCTGTTGGAAGAGCATCCGATGTTGACGCGTCAGATGGCAACAGGCTTCGAAGGCTTGGCCGGGGAAGTCGCTACCCCTCAACACCACTCCACCGTGAGGTCTTGGGAAAGCCTCCAGAATGGCCGAAATATAGTGTTTCGACGGCGGACCTAGGCCCTAACAGCGCCAAAGCCCAAGCCCCCAGGGGCACGAAGGGGCCTCCCATCGTCCCATTCAACGGTACGGATCATTGCTCAGGACGGAGGCGGGCTACAGAATCCAAAGCCGGGGGAGATCGACGGTTTTCCTATTGAAACAAGACGGGAAAACGAAAAAGCTGCAGAGCCAGAGCGAAAACGCTTTACAAACCGGCTAGCATGCTAGTAGGTTTGACGTAGTGATGGGCCTCACGTTTCGAAGCGCGGGTTCCCTAGTCCTGGTAGAGAACGACCTCTATCAGCGCGGACGGAGCTGTCCGGACTTGAATTTAGAAGGTGTGATGAAAACTCAGTTGGAATTCGATACCGACGTGCTCATTGTTGGCACAGGACCGACCGGGGCCACAGCGGCGCTGGCGCTGGCTACCGAGGGTATCCGGGTGCACATGATTTCGCGATGGAACTGGCTCGCGAATACGCCGCGTGCGCACATTACCAACCAGCGCGCCGTCGAGGTCCTGCGGGATCTTGGGGTGGAAGAGGAAGCCGCAAAATACGCGGTGCCGTGGGAGGACATGGGGGACA
>NZ_JARVSG010000046.1:0-41342 GCF_030209335.1 Pseudarthrobacter sp. fls2-241-R2A-168 | reverse complement strand
GCTGACTTTCCGTTAGATGGTCCCGGCCCGGCAACGGGATAAACCCGAGCAGCCACAGTCGGGCACTTTTTTGGAGTAATCATTGCCCAGATAGTCCGTTCCAGCCAGCGTTACAGGTGCGACGCTATAGTGCGGACGGCGGATCGGCCAGGCCGGGCGATCCCACCAAACTAGATTTCATGCCATAGATTCAAAACGCGGCCAGCCTCATCGAGTGCGCACACTGTTGATCGTATTGTCAGACCAAAGGCTCTGCGACGAAGTCCGTTCACGGCTCCCATCTGGTAAGAACCCGGGACATCTTCTCGTTAAAGCGATGGCGTTCAAGACAGGCAGCTTGGTCATGATTCGACATAAAGGCTGTGCCGCACAACGTCGTATTCTGCCTAAAGGTCTAGGTTCGCCGCGTCCTTCCCGGCGTAGAACTGGGCGCCGCGCTTACGGGCGGCGATGCTGAACAAACCGGCGATGAGGACGAGCGCGGATCCTCCAAAATAGGTCAGTGAGACATAGGTTGTCGCGCCCGCGTAGGAACCCGTCACGTCTCTAACAACCGCGAAGGAGAACCCGCCAATGAAGGCGCCGACACCGGCCATGACAAGAAAGACACCATTGATGAATGAGAAATTCCTGGCGCCGAACTCGCGCAGTGCGAAGAAGGCCAAATAATCTCCTTCGGCGCCCATCGAGAGCCCAAGGACCGCGGCGATGACAAGCATGAAAAGAACCGGAGTTGCGGCGGGTAGGAACGCGAGACCCAAGGCCCCGAGGCCGGAAAGCGCGAAGATCACTATTGGCCCAAAGTATGGCCAGCCGCGGTCTAGAATCGCACCGCCAAACACTCGGCCGAGTAGGGTGCCGATGAGTAGAGCCATGCTGAGACCTGTCGCAAAGGTGGGCGAAAATCCACGTTCGATACCCACGGCGGCCATGTTGGTGATGAAACCACCGATCCCAATCGAGATCACGAACCAGGAGATAGAGAGTAGCCAGAACCTCGCATCCCTAAATATGTCATGCAGCAGCAGGCCGGTGATAACGTGGTTTTCAGTATTTGATGCCGCCAAGGCCAAGTCGTCGGCGAAAAGCTCCTTTTCTGGTTTTCGGAAGAACACCAGCACCAAGGGCAGGGAAATGAGCCCGACGTAGGCTGCTAAGCACCAGTAGCCGCCCCTCCAGCCCGCAGGGCCATAGATTACAGATGTCATGATGGGCAGCAGGACTAATGGGATGAGGGATGCCCCGCCCCCCACGAGTCCGATCACGAGGCCAAGATTCTTCCGATACCAGAACGACATCATCCGTGAGAGCGTCGCCCAGTATCCAAGAGATCCGATGATGCTTACCGCAAACCCAACTGTCCAAAAGGACGCCCAACTGGCGGGTAGGACCGCAAGAAGTGCTAAGGCGATCACATTCGCCACAACGGCGATAATTGCCAAAGGACGAGGCGAATAATGACTCAGCAGTCGACCGACCATCGGTGAAAGCAGACCCATGAACAAAAGGATCCACGGACTCAAAGTTACCGCCGTTGCTGGCAGGCCTGTGGCGCTCATAACAGGCGCGATCATGATGCTTTGCGTTTGCGAAATTATGATTGGTCCACCGGTGTAAGCGACGAGGCCACCGATGATGACCCCGCTGTTACGCCTGAATTCGCTTGTCGGTTTGCCCGAGCCCGCTGCGGCGCCTCTCGCAACAGAAGCCATGTTTGTCATATAGATTCCATTCTTCGTTGAAGGATCTCGTTGCTGAATGTGGAGCGCTCGAACCGTAGCGCCGGCGAGCAGGCCAACTCCATCCAAAGCCCGCGGCCCTGGACCGCAGGTGCTTGGTGCCGTCCCCACGCCTAGCCGGAAATGCTGCCGGGTGTGGCTGGACTTACAAAATAATAAAAACAGGCCGCGA
This sequence comes from Pseudarthrobacter sp. fls2-241-R2A-168, assembly GCF_030209335.1. Taxonomy (NCBI): domain Bacteria; kingdom Bacillati; phylum Actinomycetota; class Actinomycetes; order Micrococcales; family Micrococcaceae; genus Pseudarthrobacter; species Pseudarthrobacter sp. fls2-241-R2A-168. The sequence continues at coordinate 39,431 of NZ_JARVSG010000046.1, read as the reverse complement.
GAATGCTGTCCAATGCATTTTTACGAGAGCACATTGCATTGCACGCAACTGCCTTGGGTTCAGGTATTCGTGGCGTGAAGGGCAGCTTGAAGGACGGTGAAGGCGAGGTCTGCAGCGAGTCTGGCGTTTGGTGTCATTAACTCCCGGATTGGCGACATCAGCACATACTTAGTGCGCGGAGCGGTGTTCGACGGGATGGAGGGGAGGACCGTGAGCCCAAGCTCGGGACGGAGTTCTGGGAGGAGTTTGCTTGCGACGAGGATGTGGTCTGATCGTTGGGTCATCAACACCAACAAGGAGTAGTCGTCTGAGATGAGGGTTGGCCGTAGCACCACGCCCTGAACGGCTGATTCCGCCCAGGTCTCCGTGGCGAACGTTCCCGCTGCCACCGGATACCCGGAAATTTCAGTGGTGCTTGCGGCGGCTTCCAGCAAGGGATGGCCCAGTCTGACTAGCAGATCGGTTGATCCCCCTTCGAAATTCCTTGCTTCGAAGCGATTCGCTGTTGCAAAATTCCCGGAGTCCGCTGGGAGTCCCCCGATGTAGAAGTCCAGTTCGTTGTGCGTCAGCATCCAGTTGAGCCGTGAGTTCGTTTCCACCCTTACCTGGACACTGGGGCAGTGGGCAAGGATCTTGGGCAGGAGGGTGGGCATGATGGCAGCAGCCGTGACGGGCCCTATACCCATCCGTACCGGCTCCAACCGGATTCCTTCTCGTAGGGCCTTGATCTCATGCGTGACATGTTCCGACCTGGCGAGGAGGTCTTCGGCGAGCTGAACCAACTCGGCGCCTCCGCTGGTCAGGACCACCCCGGAGCGGCCGCGCTCGAAGATGGCAAACCCTACTTCTTTTTCCAGGCTTTGAATGCTTCTCGTCAGAGCTGACTGAGATAGCGGCAAAGCAGAGGCTGCGGCTACGAAACTTCCCTCGCGCGCGACGGCGACAGCGTGTCTGAGCTTATTTAGGTCCGTTTCCATGACATCCATTGTATGCGCCTCGTGCAACCTGAAGTCCTAAATATGCATTGGACATCAAACTTGGCGTCCCTTCCAATGGAATACAGACCCGCTTCACTCATTGAAAGGAACTCACATGTCTTCTCGTCCGAGTCAGATGACGTTGGCTGCTTTTGCCTCGGCATCAACTACATACGGCGGAACTGGTTCATGGATGCATCCGAGAGCGGACCCGCGCATTCTGGATCCGGACTACTACATCAATCTCTCACGAACGCTTGAGCAGGGAGGTTTTGATCTTCTTTTCTTCGATGACCGCTTGGCGGTTCCGGGCGTGTACGGGAACTCGATTCAGGCTGCAGTTAAGCATGGAAGCCGTGTCGTGAAGCTGGATTTGATGACGATTCTTGGATTGGTCGCTTCGCACACCCATCGCATTGGTCTGGGTGCGACCTACTCGACGACCTATCACGCCCCGTTCCATGTCGCTCGCGCCTTTGCCACCTTGGACCATCTATCGCGTGGTCGGGCCGTCTGGAACATTGTGACTTCGAGGAACGCCAATGAGGCGGAGAACTTCGGTTCGGAGTACTTGGATCCGATGACCCGGTACGACCGCGCGGACGAATTCATGGAAGTCACGACCGGCCTTTGGGAAACGTGGGAGCGTGACGCCCTGCAGATGAATCGGGAAACCGGCATCTTCGCGGACCCCTCGAAGGTCCACGAACTGAACTTCAAGGGCAAGTGGTTCTCATCCAGAGGCCCTCTTACGGTTCCACAGCCGCCTCAAGGGTGGCCCGTCTTGCTTCAGGCGGGCCAGTCCGGGCGCGGGCTTGATTTCGCTGCTCGTTGGGCGGACATGACATTTACCAATGCATGGACCATCCCGGGGGCCCGGGACCACTATCAGAGCCAGAATGAGCGTGTACGTGCGGCGGGCCGCTCCGAGGGAGAGCTGAGGATATTGCCGGCCGTCCAAGTCATCGTGGCAGAGGACGCGGACATTGCCCAGTCCCGCAGCCGCTTCCTGGACTCAATGTCCAATGAGGAAGAGGTACTCATTGCGTTCTCGGAAAGAGCGAATTTCGATTTCGCGAGGCTTCCGATGGACGAACCTCTTTCCGACGACTTCATGAAAGAGACGCAGGGCTCTGCACACCTTGTGCAAAGGTATGCAGACCTCGCGCGTGACAGGTTTGGCGAACCGCCGACTCTCCGCCACATAGCGAAAATCCTGGCAGGAAGCTCCACCCTGAGATTCGTCGGGGACGCCAGCCAAGTTGCAGACCAAATGAGCGAGTGGTTCCTGCAAGGAGCATGCGATGGCTTCGCCATTGTTCCAAACGACACCCCGGGCTCGTTCGAGGACTTCGTCAGACTCGTCGTCCCGATACTCCGGCGCCGCGGACTCATGGCTGATCCTGACGCGAACGGCACACTTCGAGACCGGCTGTCCCTGAACAGAAGGGCTTCGCGATGACTGAGAACGCCCTTGCAGTCAGTACCGGTTTTGACGGTCAGGTATTCCGACGTTCCCTGGGAAACTATGCCTCCGGCGTGACTGTCATCACGGCATCGATCGGGGAGGATCTGATCGGCTTTACCTGCCAGTCGTTTTTTAGTCTCTCCGTCGACCCTCCCCTCGTAGCCTTCAGCGTCATGGCATCGTCCACGTCGTACCCGAAGCTGAGGAACGCCCGTTCGTTCGCCATCAATATACTGGCGTCGGACCAGGTGAACCTCTCAAACCAGTTCGCCAAGAGCGGTACGGACAAGTGGTTTGGCGTTTCATGGAGTTCGAGTGAGCATGGCAACCCTGTGCTTGATGGAAGCGTGCTCACCCTCGATTGCACGCCCTACAGGGAGTACGAAGGCGGAGACCATACCCTGGTCGTCGCCCACGTGGAGGACATCACGGTGAACGACTCCGCCAGCCCACTGCTGTTTTTCCGGGGAAAGTACGCGCCCATCGGGCAACCACAGAACTGACAAGACGCACACCAAGACCCAGTGGCCGAAAGGTTGAGCCTCTGCGCTGCCGGCAGCCATGCAGCTTCTGCGCATAGGACATGCCGCAGGGAACTTCGCGGCCCACCGCGCCCCCGGTGGGAGAACGTGCGGCTGCCAGAGCCGTGCTTCCTGCAGCTCCGGCCCGCATGTGCTGCCTGTCAAAGGCCAGGAAAGCGCCTGCCCGCTGAAAATATGTTGTAGGGACAGAAAGATGAGCACGATCGATGCATACCCAGGCATCAGCCGCCCTGGATGACATATGCGACGTCCCTCCTGGCCGCACCGTCATCGCCGTCTTCGTGCAGTGGCGGGGCGAGGATCGCCCTGCCCAAAGTGAGCCTGCACGCCAACCTGCGCCCGAAACGCCGGTTTCACGGAACCGGGGAATTCGTAACACAGGTCCGCGACGACGTGACTTGGGGGCGCACTGCGGCCGCCGGCGTCGGCCGGGAAATCATCAACGCGAGAGAACATGCCTCGGCCACACACATAGTTCAGAGATCCAGGCCAAACTTATTCATTGACATTTATTCGCATGGATAGGACCCGCAGCAGTCGATCGAGCCCATCAGGCTTTGCTCCGTACCGACGCGCGGCGGCGTCATGATGCCGCCACGCACCCCCGCGTACTGAGGCTCCCGCTATCAGCTGTGGCCCAAGTGGTGGGATGCGACTGCCGGAAGTCGGACGCGACCGCGGCTAAGAAGTTACTAGACCAGGATGACGGCCTCTTATGCACTTAAGTCCGCCCCAATCCACGGGACTATGATTGTAATCATTGGTATAGTAAGTTGATGTCATTCAGGCAGCGCAAATAGGCGTGAGCTGTCTCGCGTCCCTATTGCGGACAACTTAGAGGAAGGAGCACGTCATGAGACGAAGGGTCCTGAATGCCGAGCATGAGGCATTCCGTGAGGCCATTGGTAGTGTCCTCGAAAAAACGGCCGTAGATTTCCAGGATGAGTGGGACCGGGCCGGTCGCATGCCAGACAGCTTTTTCGAGGCGTTGGGCGATAGCGGCCTCTTCGGTCTTGACATTGACCCGGAGTACGGCGGCCAGGGGCCAGCTGACTACGGATTCAAGATGGTCGCCTGGGAGGAAGCTGCACGGCTGGGTGTGGGAATAGCAACTGTTCGAACACATACAGACGTCGTCACTCCGTACTTCGTGCGGTTCGGCAATGAAGAGCAGAAAAAGCAGTGGCTGCCTGGTATTGCCAGCGGCAAAACGATGGCATCAATTGCGATGTCGGAACCAGATACCGGATCCGACCTTGGCGGAATTTCGACCCGCGCGGTACGTGATGGTGACGAGTATGTTATCAACGGATCCAAGGCATACATTACCGGCGGACTCGTCGCAGGTCTCGTTGTCGTGGTTGTCAGAACTTCCGAGGATCGACGGGGCGGGCTCACACTCGTGGTTGTCGAAACGGACCGACCGGGATTCTCTCGCGGTAACCCTCTAAAAAAACTTGGCCAGTCGAGTTCAGATACCGTTGACCTCTTTTTCGAGAACGTCCGGATCCCGGTGGGCAATCGTCTCGGGGACGAGGGCAAGGCTTTCGAGTACTTAACGAGCAACCTGAGCCAGGAGCGACTAGCCATTGCAGTCGGAGCGGTGGCAACAAGTCGAGCGGCAATCACCGAGACGCTCGACTACACGCAGTCCCGGCGCATGTTCGGCACTACCCTGGCTGCTATGCAAAATACGAAGTTTGTTCTCGCGGGGCTGTCAGCGAAAGTAGAAGCAGCCCAAACGATGGTCGACGCGGCCGCTGAGGATCTCATCGCGGGAGTTTTGGATCCCGCGGATGCGGCGCGAGCGAAACTATTCTGCACGGAAGTCCAAGGCGAAGTCGTAGACGCCTGCCTCCAGTTGCATGGCGGGGCCGGCTACCTGCGCGAGACGGCGATAAATCGCATGTACGCGGACTCGCGCGTGACACGCATTTATGGCGGGTCCAGTGAAGTCATGAAAGTAATTATTGCTAGATCGATGGGGTTGTGATGTCTGGTAAGGGTTGGAACGGAGCCGATTCGCTGTTGGTGACGGATCGAGGCTCTGTTCGGTACATCGAGTTCAACCGTCCCGAGGTGCACAACGCGCAGAATGTGGCGATGCTCGAAGCTCTGGATGATGTGCTGCGGGTTACTGCTCAGGCGAAGGACGTCCGAGCGGTCGTCTTGGGAGGTGTTGGCAAGTCGTTTTGTTCCGGCCACGACCTAAATCAGATGGCTACCAACGCCGAGTATCGAGAGAATTTCTCAACCGTTGAGACGCGTTCCGAACAGGAAATGCGGTTGTTCGTCGGGCCGGTGGAGCGTTTCCGCAATCTTCAGATCCCCACGATCTGCCGTGTGCAGGGGCACTGTTTAGCGGCCGGCGTTATGTTTGCTGGCAGCGCCGACTTCGTGGTCGCGGCCGACAACGCATCGTTTGGCTCGCCGATACTCCGGCATCTTGCAGTCAACGATGCAGAGGTGTTCACCTTCGCTCTGCGCTTGGGGGAGCGCCGGGCGAAGCAGATGATTTGGCTGGATGATCGCCTCGACGCTGAAGACGCGAAGCAGGCGGGCGTGGTTAACTGGGTGGTGCCGCTGGATCAGCTGGATGCGAAGGTTGCGGAGGTGGCGGACAAACTTGCGGCTGCCCCGCCGGAGGCACTGGCTTTGTCGAAGGCAACCTTCCGTTTTGCCGCAGACCGCCAGGGCGAGTCTGACATCAATAGATTCCATTACATGGCGCATCAGCTGAGCCATGCCACAAATGAAGCGGCAGCGACTCTCACCGCTCGAGTGGAGCGCGTTCAGCGGAATGAATCACCAATACCAGAGGCGCAACGTAACAACTAACAGCAGCGGATCTGCGGCTGGCGGATCTTAGAACCTGGCAAAGGACGTTCTGAATTCATACGGACAAACGCCCGGCATAGGACTGTGGGGGCATCCGTCAGTGCCCCTGCCCAGCCTGGGGCTCGACAGTGATGCTGGCCGGGGGTAACGAATTGGTAAAGGAGATCGTCTTGTTCCCCTCGAAGATCGTGCCAGTCGTAACAGCAGTCGACTGGGCGCTGAGCTGGGAGATCGTTGCTCGGTCACCTCTATGGGCACGTGGCGGGTTCTCGGGCGCAGCGGCCTTGGTCAGGGTGTCCGACGACGTCGGGCTGGTCGAAACCCGGTGTGAAGCAGAGTCGGACCTTCATCGTGAGGCTTCCGCGGAGAGGAACGGCTAGGGGCCGTCCCCTGGGTATGCACCATCTGCTCGTTGGCCTGGTGGACACCTCGTGGAGGCAGCAGTCTGCTACCACGGTCGTCAGGCCGCGTTGGCCCGACGGCTGCCTTCCCGCAGCCGGTTCGGAAGTAGGCGCCCTGCCGCCGCTTAGGGATCTCGCTGTCGGTGGTAGCGGTCCCGGTGTCGAAGTTCGGTGGCGGCAGCCCTTGCGCCGCTTGCTGCTCTCCTCGGTAATGCTGCCGTAGTAAGCGCCGCAGAACGCGTCGGCGGTCGCTGCAAGGTCGGGCAACTCAATCGCGCCTCGGCCAGGCGGTTGGTGGTTCTCCAAGGACCACATGGCGGCGCCGACGCGCCGCGCGACGTGTACTTGCAGCCCGCACAGCTACAACCGACCCAATCGAGAGGCCGCCGCCTGTCGGATCTGCGCCACCTGAGGCGACAACACTTGAATATTTTCATTGACTTGCGAAATTTAGTGTATTTATACTAATGATCGCTAGCGAGTCGGGTTCCGACGTTAGGGTCGTGGACACCGACGTCCATGACCTCCGGAGCGCACGCTCGATCCAATGGAGGAATTTATGCGGACAATGAAGTCGCGAATGATGTTGGTAGCTGGTTCAGTTGCGGTAATGGTGGCTGCAGGCGGTTGCGCGGGTACCAGTGAAGGAAATGCTGGCGGTGGGGGCGGCCCGGCTGACAGCGTGGCGATCGACGTCGGAAATGACATGACGGTCAATCTGCCGACCGGTCGTGCCCTGAAGGTCGCCTATTTCCTCCCGTCACTCGTCAATGACTACGGGAAGCAGCAGGTGCGCGGTGCGGAGGAGACCGCGAAGGAGCTGGGCGTGGAGCTCACCATTTTCGATGGTGCGTTCGACCCGAGCCGGCAGCTCAACCAGATGCAAACCGCTCTGCAATCCGGGGGCTTCGACGCGGCACTGGTGTCAGCAGTCGACGGCTCCACCGTCTGCAAGGCGGCTACCGAGGATTTCCCTAAGGCGAATATCCTGGTGGTGATCGTGGGTTCACCGCTGTGTGGCAGGGCCACAGAGCAGCAGGGTGAGTCGCTTGACGAACTCTGGGCGCCGGGCACCATGAGCTACGTGGGCGGTCAGAGCTCTCGCGCCTACATGGACGGCTGGTTCGCCGCCGGCGCCAAGGCCAACCCGGGAAAGCAGAAGGTTGGGGTTGTTGCGGGCCTGGCGGTCCAGGAGCACACGCGCGTTGTAGAGGCTGCTATGGCCGAGTTCAAGAAGAACAACCCCGACTACACGGTTGACCTGATCAACACCAATTTCTCGACTGCCGACGCTTTCAACAAGGTGCAGACGTATCTGCACGGCAACCCGGACACAACCCTGTTCTATTCTGTGCTCTCGCCCGACGTGACGCAGGGTGTCATTCAGGCTGTGGAAGATGCCGGTCTTCAAGGTCAGATCCACATCGTGGACCAGGGGTTCGGGGATTACTTGGTTGAACAGCTCAAGGCCGGGCGAGTCCAGCTTTCGACGCTGGCCTTTCCTTACAACCTGAGTAAGAAATCCCTCGAGTCTGTCGTCAAAGCACAGTCCGGCGAGGACGTCCCTCGCTCTGTCGATGATTCGGTCATAGGCAGTGTAAAGGAGCCCTTCACCGCAACGAAGGACACCCTCTCGAAGCTACCCGCAGATCTCTGGTAACACCAGGGGTTAGGCACACAGGCTGAAGGTTGGGGTGGTGGCCTCCGGGCCATCACCTCATCTTGATTATCGAAAGCAGAATGGCAATGAAGCCCTCGCAATCCAATCGGCATGTCGCTGTCGCGCTGAAGTCGGTGTCTAAGACGTACGGCGTAACGAGCGCCCTGATCGATGTTGACGTGGAGATACACGAAGGAACGGTTCACGCTCTGATCGGTGAGAACGGAGCAGGCAAGTCCACGGCGTTGGGCTCAATTGCGGGCCGGGTCGATTTCGACGCGGGTGTTGTCGAAGTGTTCGGCGAACCACTCGAACCGGGCAATCTGCGGGCAGCGCGCAGGGCCGGGATCTCGGCGATCTACCAAGAACTCACGATCGTCCCCCATCTCGATGCTGCGGCGAATGTCTTCCTGGGGTCTGCGATTTCACGGTCCGGTGTTCTCTCCACCCGTGAGATGCGACGCAGGTACGTAGATCTGTGCGATGAACTCGACGTAACGTCGTTTCCTGCGGGCAAGCCCGCCAGCGCCCTGTCGGTCGCTGAGCAGCAGATGCTCGAGATCATGCGGTCTCTAGTGATCGAACCACGCGTTATCCTCTTCGATGAACCGAGCGCATCCCTTGCCGTCGAAGAGCGGGAGGCGCTCTATGGAGCGATTGAAGGGCTCCGCAGACGCGGGGTGACGGTTGTGATCGTGAGTCACAACTTCGATGAAATCGAACGACTCGCCGACCGGATAACTGTCTTCCGTAACGGCCGCACCATTCTCACCAGTGAACGGGGGGAGAAGTCTCGGGCCGAACTTGTCCTCGCGATGCTGGGTGAGCAACGTGCCGACCAAACGCTTGGCCGGGTGTTGATGGACAAACCGGTGTACCTGGACACGTCGTCTGTCGATGAGTCATCCACGCCGATACTCGAAGTAAACGGCCTCACTGTGCCCGGGGTGATCGAAAACATCGATCTGCAGGTGCGCCCGGGCGAGATCCTCGGCATCGCGGGCCTGGTAGGGTCGGGCCGATCCACGTTGCTGCGGGCAATCGCTGGCGCGGAACCCACCGCACGAGGAAACATCCGCCTGGGGGGGGTTTCTGCAGTCTGGCCGCGGTCCGTGCGCGCCGCGCGCAAGCTCGGCATCGCTCTAATCCCGGAAGACCGCAAGGGACAGGGCCTGGTCATGCCGCGCAACGCTGCCGACAACATCGCGCTTTCCAATCTCCACTCACCCTCGACCGCAGGGGTGATCAACGGGAAGCGACTCTCCGAGAAGGTCGCCGCGGCCGCAGCTGGGCTCAATTTCCCGGTGTCCCGCCTTGGTGAACGCAGCGACCGGTTCTCCGGCGGCAACCAGCAGAAGCTGCTGATGGCACGATGGCTGTACGACCGTCCTCGAGTCTTGCTAGCGGACGAGCCGACACGCGGCATCGACATCGGAGCGAAGGGGGAGCTCCTCGAGGCGCTGAGGAAGATGGCCGCCCAGGGCATCGGTGTGATCGTGGTCTCGTCGGAGCTTGAAGAAGTGTTGGCGGTGTCGGACCGGGTGCTGGTTGTCGCCAAAGGACAAAGCATGGGGCTGGTCGAGCCAGGTGGCGATCACAAGATCGCCATGGAAGACGTATTGCACGCCGCATTCGGAATGAAGGAGAACGCATGAACGACAGCACCGGCACCTACACAGTGCCCGCGGATCCAAAAGCGTCGACCGGTACCAAGACGCCGAATCGGATTCGGACTATTCTGCCGGTCCTGCAGGAACGGGCCGCGAACCTCGGGATGGTATGGGTGCTCGTCGTTCTGATGATCATAGCGACCATACTCAATCCCCGATTCCTCACAACCGGCAATCTGATCAACGTTCTGAGCCAGAACGCGCCGGTCGGCATCATCGCCGTCGGAATGACGTTCGTCCTGATTGCCGGGGGGTTCGATCTTTCGGTAGCGGCGGTGCTGGCTTTGGGCGGCGTGACCTACGCCACCCTGTCGCACATGATGCCCGCCGCACCAGCAATACTCATCACCCTCGCGATGGGAGCTGCCCTCGGTCTGGTCAATGCGTTCCTCATCACGAAAGCGAAAGTGAACGCGTTCATCGCCACTCTCGCAACGGCATCACTGTTCAGCGGTGTGACGCTTCTCCTCACTAACGCCATACCGGTCAACATGGCCCGGAAGGGTTACGACTTCCTCGCGGCAGACGATTTCCTTGGCGTCCCCCTCTCGGTCTGGCTGCTGGCAAGCCTCATCGCTGCAGGGTGGTTCCTGCTTTCCAAGACCGTATACGGCCGCGGGATTTACGCAATCGGCGGTAACAACGAAGCGGCTCGGCTAGCGGGCCTGCCCGTGATCGCCCTCCGGGCAAGCACTTATGTCCTGACAGCAATGCTCGCCGCGCTGGCAGGGATCGTCCTGGCGTCGGTCATCGGAGTTGGACAGCCAGGAGTCGCCCCCAACGTCACGCTTAACGCGATCGCGATCGTGATCATCGGGGGAACTTCAATGCTCGGCGGTGAGGGCGCCGTGTGGCGAACCCTCGTCGGCCTGCTCATCTTTGGAACCATCAACAACGTCTTCGACATCCTCGCCTTCCCCCAGGCGATGCAAGACGTCGCACTTGGGGTGATCCTCCTTGGCGCAGTGTCCCTGGACGCATACACCCGATCACGGCGGCGATCGGGCGAAGCCTGACCAGCATCGCGTGCGCGGATCGAAGGCCGACCGAAGGGCCCACGAACCGATGTGGTCTCTGGGATCAGGCCTTTCCGATAAGTCTGGCGGATGGTTGTCAGCGGGCGGGGACACTAGCCGCGATTTAGGATGCTCCGGGGAGTCGGTGCGCGGGTGCTGTTGCTCGTGCACGAGGCCCTCGAACGCTGTTGCGCGTGTTTGAGTTCGCTAAAAAAACCGAATAATTCGATCCTTGACAACGAATATGTCCCATGGCACATTCATTGAGACGGTCGATATTCATGACTATGACCTCGCCCCAAGTCGGGGCGTCTTAACCGGAAAAGGCCGTCGCGGCGGCGGAAACGGAGCATCTCAGTGGAAACCAGAATTCTGTGGCAGTCAGATTCTTTATGGGAGCACAACTGCTCAAAGGCTACCCACGAGCAACGGGAGCAGATATTTGCTGGCATGCTCCAGGAAGCGCAACGCGTCGCTCGGCCGGACACCCAATTCGTGCTGAACTTCCCCACCGCGAGCGTGGGTCGGGACTTCGTCCCGGCGCACAGGTTTAACCGAGCCTACATGGCAGTTGAGATCATGGAGCGGATCAAGCAGGCAGAAGAGGATGGATTTGACGCCGCGTTTGCGGGGACCTGCTACGGCGAGTTCTTTTTGAACGACGCCCGCCAGGCGGTGTCTATTCCCGTCGTCGGACCGGCCGAATCATCAATGGTTTTCGCCCAAGCGCTGGGCGGCAAGTTCGCAGTAGTGACGGTGACCAACCGACTGGTTCAGCAAATGGAACATACCATCCGCTTACACGGATGGGAGGACCGGGCGATCAGGAACCAGCCGGTGCGTGCTTGGGACGCTGATATGAGTCCGTTGGTGGTGGGGGCGCTCGAAGGCCGTCCGGAGCGGTTGATCGAGGAGTTCGAGAAAGTGGCGCTCGAGTCCGTTCGCGACGGTGCGGACGTCGTTATCTGCGGGTGTCTCCCTTATGGAGCAGCGTTGTCGCAGGTGGGCTACAACGAGGTGGGAAACACGGGCGTTCCGGTAATCACAGCGCTGCCGGCCATGATCAAATTCGCGGAGTCGTTGGTTGATTTGCGGAGGAGCCTTGGCATCACAAAGTCCGAGGCGTTGCGGAGTCCGTACCGCAGTACGCCCGAGGAGACACTGCGCGACATGGAGGCACGGGGGATCCGTTCAATGTTGCCGCGTGTGGCAGACCGGGCCTTTCTCGAGGCCTATGGTGCCTCACAGAACGACACACTGTCTCCCAGCTGAGGCAGTAAGCGTAGGGACGCTCACGCTTCAGGAAGTAGGAAAATCAATGGCCGGTAGCGAACGATAAAGAATTGAGGCCGAATAGATGGGAAACATTGGTAACACGACGCGCAGATTGCGGGCGCGGGAGACCTTTACGGCGATGATCGAGGGCGGACAGCACCCTATGGGGACCTTCGTCATGTCGGTAGATCCAGCCGTAACCGCTGTGCTAGCGTCCGCGGGTTTCACATTTGTGATCATCGACTGCGAGCACGGGCCTAACGACATCCAGTCCACCCTGGGACACATCCGTGCAGCGGAGGCAAACGGAGTTATCCCGCTGGTGCGCGTGGGCGAAAACAGCCCGAGGCTCATCCAGGCAGCCTTGGACATTGGCGCTCACGGTGTGATTGTCCCGAAGATCAGCACCGCCGCCCAAGCGGAGGCTGCGGTCAGGGCGGCGCGATATGGACCGGGCGGTCGTGGCATGTGTGCCGCCGTTGAGGGAGCTCGCTGGGCGCCAGACTCGTGGGATGAGCACGCGGAAGTTTCTAACCGGAGTATCGTGGTCATTCCACTGATCGAGACGAAACAGGGTGTCGAGAACGCCGGTGAAATCGCGAGCGTTGAAGGCATAGACTTCGTTCTCTTTGGCGCCGGAGACCTGGCGCAGGACCTTGGTCTAAACATGTTCGATGATCACGAGAAAATTGTCGGGCTTTACACTGCGGCCCTCGAAGCCGTGCACGAAAATGGCGCCAAATTCGGGGTAGCAGCCGGGCGCGGTTTCGCCGGTCAGGACTTCTCAACTATCGCGGGCGATCTCCTGCTGCTCAAGGCCGCGGCCGAGCAACGTCTGGCTCAGCATCGTTCCGATCTGTCGTCGTCGAGAATGCTATCCGGCGCATAGTGAGGTGGTCTCTTTGAGTAATGCAAACAGCAGCCAAGCGATGTGGTGTCGATGACGGGCGATGCGGGTCGGCTACGTTTTTGTTACTTCACGAGCTTCACTCCGGCGGGCCCTCCCGGAGCCCAATGGAACAATCCCGACGGCGTCAAATTCAACTACCTGGACGTGGACCACTGGATAAAGTTCGCGGCCGCTCTGGAAGCTGCGAAGTTCGACGCGGTCTTCTTCGCTGATCACAGCGGCGTGCACGACGTTTACCAGGGCTCCTATGCGACTGCGGTGCGGGAAGCAGTGCAATTCCCGTCGGGCGACCCAATGACGCTCACCGCCGCGTTGGCCTCGTCAACGCGGGATCTGGGATTCGTCTTCAGCGCAAACGTTATCCAGGAGCAGCCATATGCTTTTGCGAGGCGCGTGTCTTCTCTCGACCACCTCACCCGAGGCAGGGTCGCATGGAACGTCGTCACGTCTTTTCAGCGTTCGGCGTGGCAGAACCTCGGATTCGACGACATGGCTAATCATGCCGACCGTTACGAGCGGGCGGAGGAATTCCTAACCGTTGTCTACAAGCTCTTGGAAGGGTCATGGGAGGAGGGGGCGGTTGTTCGCGATGAGGTCAACGCGATTTACGCGGACCCTTCGAAGGTTCATCCGATCGAACATCGCGGCAAGCACTTCTCAGTACCCGGCATACATGTCAGCGAACCCTCGCCCCAGCGGTTGCCCTTCCTATTCCAGGCGGGCTCATCGGACAGCGGCCGGGACTTCTCTGCAAGGAATGCCGAATCGATCTTCGTGACTGCACTCAACCCGGCTGGCGCGCGGAAGACCATCTCCGACATGCAGACGCGACTTGAGGCCAGCAGCCGACTTTCGTCGGACCTTCTCTTCTTCATTGGAACCAACATCATCGTGGGCTCTACCGAGGAGGAGGCGCGACGCAAGAGCGCCGAAGTGGATGAGATGCTCAGCTCCGAGGCCCTGCTTGCCTTTGGCAGCTCCACCATGGGGGTCGACCTTTCTCAAATCGATCTCGACTCGCCGGTCGGCGAGTTCAAGACGGAGGCGCTTCAGGGGCAGTTCCGGGCCATCGCGGAGGCAGCTCCGGACAAGTCTTGGACCTTTCGCGAAGTGGTCAAAGGCATCCTGACGAAGAGGATCGCCGGCACACCTGAGCAGATCGCCGATCGGCTTGAGGAGTGGCGGGCAGCTGGCGTGCACGGAATCAATCTCGGGACGCTGACTGGCCCCTTCGGCATACTGGAATTCACCGAGCATGTCGTTCCCACCTTGCAGGAGCGAGGATTGATGCAGAGAGAATACACACAGGGCACCTTCCGCGAAAAGATCACTGCCGGTACGTCCAACGCAGCGGGTCGGTGGGTGAACGATCGGCATCCCGCTGCCCGGTTCCGACGAGTGACCAAGCCGTAGAGGCTTGCGCCGTGCGGGTGGGCGACGTACTCCTGCATGTTCATCCGATGTGTTCGATCATCGGGATGGACAGATTCCGGTTTCCCCCTGTGATGGCCAGGAGACTACTCGTAGTTAAGTTCAGTGCTGTTGTTCGTTCTTACCAGAACATCCCATGAGAGGCAGTTCAAGTATGGCCACTACCGCCACGACCGTTGTATACGAGGGGCCGCAGTCGCTCACGATCCGCGACCTCCCGATTCCCGAAGTCGCTGCCGGCGACTTGTTGATCGAGGTGCTGATGGCGGGGGTGGACGGCTCGGAATTGCATATCATCAACGGGGAACTTGAGCGCGCCAACGCGAAGGCGCCGATGATTCTCGGCGACGAGATCGTCGGTCGGGTAGTCCAGATAGGGCAGAGGGCACAGCAGTTGCGTGGCCTCCAGGTCGGAGACGTAGTAAGTGTCGAGTCCCGGTGGCCGTGCGAGGAGAATTGCCGTGGTTGTTCGGGCGGCAATTATTTCTTGTGCGACAACATCTGGGGACCGACGACCGGTCGGCTGGGGTACGGATCGACCCCATTGGCGGAGGCGCCCGGGCTGTGGGGTGCGTATGCGACGCATGTCTTTGTGCCGGAACAAGCGCTGGTCTATCGCATTCCTGAGGCGTTGCCCCTGAAAACGGCTCTCTACGCCTGTTCCGTTCTTGCGAATGGGCTGCGGTGGTCGCGCGAGTCAGGGGCCCAAGCAGGCAAGACTGTAGTTGTGGTTGGCCCAGGTCCGCAGGGCATCGCCTGCGTGCTCGCAGCAAGCCGCTCGGGGGCTCGCGTGGTCTGCGTCGGGCTTGAGCGCGACGCCGCGCGCCTCGAGTCCGCGCGCAAGGCAGGAGCCGTAACCACTGTCGCGATCGCCCAGGATGAGTCCGTATCTGACACGATCGCGCGGATCCGGTCCGAAGTGGGTGTCGTAGATGCTGTGATCGAGACGGCTGGCGCGCCCTCGGCGAAGCAGCTCGCGTTCGGTGTTGTCGGCACGCTCGGCATCGTGGTGAACGTGTCGATCCCGAGTCCCAAGGCGCAAGAAGTCGACTGGATGTCGCTCTTGACCCGCGAGGTCACGATCAAGAACGCTGTGTCCCATCCGCACAGTGTCGGAGAAGCCCTGGCTCTGGCCGAGCAGATGCTCGCCGAAGGGTTGGATATCGGCGATTTTGTTACCCACGTTTTCGGGCTTCGCGACGTCGAACAAGCCATTCGGGTCGCCGCCTACGGCACGTCTGAGACCCCGGTTAAGGTCGCCCTCGACCCCACGCTGTGAGTCAATCTATTACGCTTTCGGTAGGCTGACGCGGAGGGCTCAAGTGCTCAGTGTGCAAAGTTACTGGCGGTCTGGAGTGACTGCTAGGGGTCCATGCGAATATCATCGTGTTGCTTGCCATAGGCACACGGGGCGGAGACCATGGGACGTCAGTCAGTGCGTACTGGATGTGCTGCAGTAGGAAGTCGTCCGCGTGCAGTCCGTCCGTAGAGGTCACAAGTTTGGTGCGCTCACGAGCAGCGCAACCTCTTTGGACCACTAACTCCCGAGGAACAGGGGCAGCCTAGCCTCGCTCTCGCGTCGAAAGGTGACGTGCCGTGTGCCCGGTGTTCCGGACCATCCCGCCGTCGCTGCCGGAGACTCACGCCGATTTGAGACTGTGCCTGCGCTCTCGTGATCATGAACCGCGGGGAAGGGGGCCGAACGACGGCACTCCATTGGATCGCTGAGATCGTCTCGCCGCGAATGGTCGGAGGGCCCGACTCGACATGCAACACCAAGCGTGCTGCCCGGTCGGCAGCTGGGGCGTGCCAGCACAGGTAGATCATGCAGTTACGTGCTGACCAGACTAACCGCCCGCCCGGGTGTCTGCATCTACTTGGGCCAGGTCCACTCGATGTGTCTGCGCATGAACCCGGGCTGGTTGGCCTCCATGTTGTCGGCAAATTCCTTCACGTGCGCCCTCATGAGGCGCTCGGCCTCTTCTGCGTGGCCTGCGAGCACGGCCTTTGCGATATCTTCATGTGCCTTTTGCACCCGGGCACGGTCCTCCGGAGCGCTGTAGGCTGGCTCGGCCTCACTGTCCATTACCTCCTTGAGCGCGACGCTGAACAGGTCGAGCACGCGATTGCCCGATATTCCGGTGATGGTAGCGTGGCAGGTGCGCGAGCTCGCCATGTAGGCGTTGTCATCGTCGAGGTCAACCGATCGGGCTTGCTCCACTACACGCTGGAGCCGGGCCGCCCCTCCTGGATCGCGGTTAGTGGCAGCGAGACCGGCCATCAGCGGCTCGATCGAGAGCCGGGCGTACACCAACTCCTCGTATGTGGCGTCTGCCATTTGGAGGTGAAGTCTGGCCATGTCGCTGAAGTGGCGCGGCGTCAGCTGAGCCACCTCGGGGCCGCCGCCCGGACCCGGTTTGAGCGAGATGAGGCCCTGAGCTTCAAGGAGGCGGAGTGCTTCGCGGACGGTGGCCCTGCCCACGGCGTACCTGGACGTCATCTCAGCCTCAGCCGGCAGCATGGTGCCCGGCGCGAGGTGCTGTCGTTTGATGTCGTGCACAATGCTTCGGGCCAGTAGATCGGCCCGCTTGGGCGCTCTCGCGGTCGATTGTCCCGCGCCCGTCAGCGTCCCTTGGGGTCGCGAGCTTGAAGCTGCCATATTTTTCCTTCCCAAAGGAAACGCCACACGTAGTTCAATTGAATAATTATAATGGATCCTCTATACATTCTGGAAGCCGCTGACATCTTCACTGACACGGGCAGCGTCACCGCGGCCTCAATCAGCGCGGCGAGATCCTATACCTCGCTCACCGAGCGGGGAGGATGAAAGAGTCCGATGGAGTAATGCGCAGGTTGCGTCCTGCGGGACCCGTCACCCCAAATCATGGGTGAACCTCGACTGCTGAGCTTGGGCGCTTCGAACGGATGATGTGGAAGTGGCGAAAAGCCGACACCGTTCTATGCGTATAATTGCTATAATTGCCACAGCCAAGCGTTCTACCCGGTCTGGTGTATAGCGTGTCAGGCACCGGGCGCGAAAATTTGGGGTAATCCATCCGTCGGTTCACCAATCGCAATTGCCGACAGGGAGTCAGTACTGACAGACCCACTTTGGCAACGTATTCCAATGTAAGGAGTGGAACTTGATCCAGACATACGACGATCTAGTGCCGGTCACTGAGGACCAGGCCAATTGGACTCTTCCCAAGAGTCTGCGGGACCAGAGCTTGGCGCGAGGGGATAGTACATTCCTTATTATGCCGGATGAGGGGCGGCAGTGGACGTATGCCGAGATGCTCCGAGACTCGGAAACCGTTGCGGGTCACTTCGTCGCAGCGGGGGCTCAGCCCGGTGACCGAATCATCATTATGGGCGAAAACTCCTCCCAATTCATTCGGGCTTGGTTTGCTTCGTCTTTGTCGTCAACGGTCGAGGTCCCGCTCAATACGTCTTATGAGGGCGAATTTCTGTCCCACCAGGTGCAGACGGTCGATGCACGGTTTGCCGTCATCGACGATACGTTCGCCGCCCGCTTTGTAGCAATCGGCGAAGTGGCTCGCAAAATAGAATCATTCTGGGTCATCGACACCGGCCACGGTGCTGACGCCATCGCGCTCCTGCGCTCTGCCGGTTTCACTGCCATGCCCTGGGAGGAACTTGAAGAGGAAACCGGCATGGACGTCGAACTGCGCGAGCCGGAACCTGCTGATCTGGCCGCCATTCTGTTCACGTCGGGAACCACGGGGCCGTCAAAGGGCGTCGCCATGCCGCACGGCCAAGTTTATTTCTTCGCCACGGAAATCGCCTCCCTGACGCGTTTGGGGCCTCAGGATACATACATGTCTGTCACACCGCTTTTCCATGCGAACGCACAGTTCCTTGCGGTGCTTCCTGCCCTAATTACAGGGGGGCGTGTTGTTGTTCGAAGGCGATTCAGTGCAAGCCGATGGATTGATCAGGTACGCGAGCATCAGGTCACCGCCACCAATTTCATCGGTGTGATGATGTCCTTCGTCGCCAAGCAGAAAAAGCGCCCGGACGATAGGGACAACTCCTTGAGAGTCATTTTTGCGGCACCGACAGCAGCAACCTTGACCGATGAATTCATCGATCGTTTTGGTCTTGAGGCAATAGTCGAAGCCTTCGGGCTCACGGAAACCAGTAATCCATTCTTAACGCCCTACGGGGCCCGTCGTCCTGCGGGTGCTGTTGGCCTCTTGGTAGCAGACTGGTTTGACGCGCGTTTAGTGGATCCGGAAACCGATCGGGAAGTTGCCCTCGGCGAGGTCGGGGAGCTCGTCGTTCGACCCAAATATCCATGGACGGCCAGCCTCGGCTACTATAACCTACCCCAGAAAACGGTCGAGGCGTGGCGGAATCTCTGGTTTCATACCGGGGATGCCTTGTGGCAAGATTCTTCCGGTTGGTACTACTTTGTGGATCGTTACAAGGATGCTCTCAGGCACCGTGGGCACAACATCAGTTCGTACGAGATTGAGCAGGCAATTCTTGGCCTTGACGGAATCGTCGACTGTGCCGTAATCGGAGTGCCTTCCGAATTTGAAGGCGGCGAGGACGACGTCCTAGCTATCGTCGTCACCAACAGCGAGATTGAAGCGTCACAAATTTGGGCATGGTGCGAGGGCAAAGTGCCGGACTATGCAACACCCCGCTACGTACGATTTGCAGACGCTCTGCCCAAGACACCTACCGAAAAGATCCAGAAGACCACGCTGCGGAGCGAGGGTATCACGGCGGAGACAATTGACCGTTTGAAGATCAGTCAGCGACCGCTTTGATAAGACTGGAATTCAAGACATCGGGGTGCCTGTGCGCAAGGAAGGGACCCTGTGGATGATTTTTAGTCGTCGTGTGCGGTCATTTGTCCCGTCGACCCACGTCGGCAAGACGATAGAGATTACCGAGCCCAGCGGTCCTCCGAACGGGAGGACCGCTGAGGACGAGTGGGCTCTCTAAGCAGGGCGTCCTGGGCCCCGCGGCGAGCTCACGGCGACTGGTGTGGACCTTTGTCGCTTCCGTTCATGCATTCGACGCTGACCGTTCACTGGTGAGGAAGCTTGAATGCTGTGAGGGGTCCCGTTCGACGACCCTCAGAGTCTATCGACCACGAACTTCACTGTGTCACGGAGTCCGAAAGCGGCGGGTGCTCGCTTTGAGGTGGGGGACAGTGCAATGCAATGAGCGAAGTCAAGTACAGCGCGCAAGGTGCCTGACCGCCACTCTGCGGCCGAGGTGATGGTGCTCTGCCGCCGCTCATGGGCTCCGAGTTCGACGTAGGGCTGGCCGCTGCTGCCATCAGCAGCGGTCAGTCCTGGGTTCTGGCCAAATCCGGAGTACCAGAACGAACGGCACCATTAGGCGGTCTTGGGCCCGGCGGCCAATGAGGTCGGAGGTATTCTTGCGGTCGCGGCGCAGCAGAATGTACGAACGCGCCGGTCCGAACCACTTGGGGACCACGGCTCAGAAGACAAAATAGGGAGAGGGGTCCTGACCGGAGTAGCTCTCCCAGCCGCTAAAGGCTCGTCCTTAGACGTCCAACTGAGATTGCCCTCGTCCTTGGGCAGCTCGCTGTTAGTTCCCATTTCGCTAGTAATAAATAAGCCTAACTATTATCATGGTAGTAAAGTTTATGGGTAGGGGCCTAAGAGCGACCGGGGGTTCTTGACTCACAGTTGGGGTCATTCGTGAGTAGTTCGGCAAGCATGGAACGAACAGCAGTAGGGCGGCTTGTCTTGGGATCACGATCGTGCGAACGGATGGAGACCTCGTGACCCCGTATTCCATACGTACGGCTATAACGACAGAAGGCCGCCCGGTGTCGCCGGGGATTACCAGTGGCAAGTCCATGGCTTCGATTGCGAACGGAACAAAGCGCCGGTACCGCTACCCAAAGAAAACAAACGCGGCTAGGACGAATGCACCGTTTAGCGCGGCACTTCGGCCAGATTCCGATGAGGTTCATTAGTTTACGTTTACGAAGGAGATGGCGTGGCCCAGGATGAAGCAGCAATTGCAAATGACGACGATCTACTGGTATCAGTGGCGGATGGTGTAGCGCGCATTACACTCAACCGTCCTGAAGTGCTGAATGCGCTCAGCGCCGCTCACTTCAGGCAACTTACTGCCGCAATCTTGGACGTCGGTTGGAGGCCTGAAGTTGGAGTAGTGGTTCTTACAGGCGCAGGCAGGGCTTTTAGCGCGGGAGGTGATCTTCGAACGCTATCGAAAGACGTTCTGGTACACACAACCAAGTTCGCGGTGCAGACCTTGATGGCGATCCGCCAGTGTCCACGTCCGGTCGTGGCTGTGCTTAATGGTGATGCCGTGGCTGGCGGGAACGAACTTGTTATTGCGTGCGACTTCGCTATCGCATCGTCCACTGCCCGCCTAGGCCACGCCGGCACACGTCTCGGTTGGGCTCCCATCCTTGGCGCTACGAACGTTTTCACGACCCAGATCGGTGAGAAGCGCGCTAACGAAATTGTCTATCTGTCAAAGATTGTTCCGGCCGCGACGGCACTCGAGTGGGGATGGATCAATGAGGTGGTTGAAGCAGCCGATTTGGGGGCCGCTGAAAAACGGTGGTGTGACGAACTCTTGGCGAAATCCCCCGAAGGACTGCAGTTAGCCAAGGCCAGCTCCAACTTCTGGTGGGACCTCGCATACGCGAGCATGGCGCCCAGCATGGCGATGTTGCATATGGGCGTTACGCCGGAAGCAGCCGATGAGGGGATCCGTGCCTTTCAGGAGCGCCGCCCCGCTGATTGGTCCCCCTGGCGTCAGTAGGGCAATCGGGCCGTACGAGAGCCATCCTCAAAGCGCACAGCCTCGCCTCGTTCAAGGGTGAGGTTTCAAAATCGGGCCCCCGGGCAGGAGAAGGGACATCTATGGAAATCGAAGGAACTACTGCGTTCGTCACCGGCGCGGCGTCCGGGTTGGGCGCGGCGACGGCAGAGGCCCTGTTAGCGAGAGGTGCCGCGGTTATCGGCCTCGACCTGCCTTCGCAGATCGAGAAAGCTGAGCCGCACGGTGGCATACGGCTGGTCGCCGCCGATGTCACCTCCGAGGAAGACGTCCTGGCGGCACTCGCCATCGTTGATTCCGCACGGCCGCTGCGCATCGTCGTCAACTGTGCTGGTATCGCGCCGGCGCGCCGTATCCTCTCATCGAAGGGGCCTCACGAGCTCGACCTCTTTCGCCGTACGCTCGAGGTCAACACGCTAGGCACCTTCAATGTGCTGCGTCTTGCGTCCCAGGTGATCGCCGAACAGAGTGCCGATGAGGATGGCCAGCGTGGCGTTATTATCAACACGGCGTCGATCGCTGCCTACGAGGGGCAGATCGGGCAGGTCGCCTATGCAGCATCCAAAGGGGCTGTGGTCGGAATGACGGTAGCGGCTGCCCGCGATCTTGCCCGTCATGGTATTCGGGTCAACACGATCGCCCCCGGAATCGTTGACACAGCCATGTTGGCATCGCTCGGCCCTGAGGTCGGCGCATCACTCGCGGCGGGCGTTCCCTTCCCGCGTCGGCTTGCTCGGCCCAAAGAGTATGCGCAGCTGGCTTGTGTTTTGATCGAGCACGACTATCTAAACGGTGAAGTGGTGCGCATGGATGGTGCGCTGCGGATGGCCCCCCAATGATGCAAATTTATGGTAAAAACGGCAGGAAAGCAGATCAACAATGACAACAAGTGTGATCGTGGCAGGGGCGAGAACTCCGGTCGGAAAGCTTCTCGGATCGCTTTCGGAATTTTCAAGCACTGACCTGGGTGGTTTCGCGATTGCCCATGCGCTTGAGCGCGCAGGGGTTGCCGGCACTGACGTCGACGCCGTTGTGATGGGCCAAGTGTTATCGGCAGGTGCAGGTCAGATGCCCGCACGCATTGCGGCGGCCAAGGGAGGGATAGCTCTGACGGTGCCCTCGCTAACGGTCAATAAGGTCTGCCTTTCCGGGATCCAGGCGATCATTATCGCCGACCAATATATCCGCACTGGCCTGCATAGGACCGTCGTTGCCGGCGGCCAAGAGTCAATGAGCAACGCCCCCCACCTGCAGTCGGTCCGTAGAGGGCACAAGTTCGGTGCGCTCACCATGGCAGACCATATGGAGTTCGATGGCCTTTACGACGCTTTTACGGAGCAGTCGATGGGCCTCCTTACCGAGCAGCACAACGACCTTGAACCGCTCACTCGCGAGCAACAGGACAGCTTCGCCTCGCTCTCGCATCGAAGGGCGGCGTCGGCCCGGGACTCGGGAATTCTCGCTGAGGAAATCATTCCGGTCTCAGTGCCGCAGCGCCGGGGCGGGCCGATCGTTGTTGACGCAGACGAGTCTGTGCGTTCGGGGACAACTATGGAGTCGCTTGCTGCGTTGCGCCCGGCGTTCCGGCCCAATGGCACGGTCACTGCCGGAAATTCCTCGCCGATCTCAGATGGTGCTTGCGCTCTCGTGATCATGAGCCGCGAGGAGGCCGAACGGCGGGGACTCCAGTGGATTGCGGAGATCAGATCGCCGGGAATGGTCGCAGGACCTGATTCGACATTGCAACACCAACCTGCGGAGGCCATCCGTGACGCGTGTCGCCGCGAGGGAATTACGCCGG
The DNA here is from genome assembly GCF_030209335.1 of Pseudarthrobacter sp. fls2-241-R2A-168. NCBI lineage: Bacteria > Bacillati > Actinomycetota > Actinomycetes > Micrococcales > Micrococcaceae > Pseudarthrobacter > Pseudarthrobacter sp. fls2-241-R2A-168. The sequence goes on along the minus strand of NZ_JARVSG010000046.1, from coordinate 16,617 downwards.
CGGACCTTGATCTCGTCGAGATAAACGAGGCTTTTGCTGCCGTGGGGATCGCTTCCACCACGGCCCTCGGGATCGAACCTGACCGCGTCAATGTCAACGGAGGCGCTATCGCGATCGGGCACCCCATTGGTATGTCGGGTGCACGTATCGTGTTGCAACTCGCCCTTGAACTCCGGCGCCGCGGCGGCGGCATCGGAGCAGCGGCATTGTGCGGTGGTGGCGGGCAGGGAGACGCGCTTATCATCCGAGTACCCAGGGCAGGAGAGTGAGGACCGTGAATAAGCCTGGGCTCCTACTCGAGACAGACGGGCATCTGCTGCCAGCCCCGCTCAATCCTTCGAAACCCACAGTGCCGTTGTCGCGAAAACTGCACGACAAGGCCAGCCTAATTCTAAGCCGCGCGTGGGGGTTCGGAAGAGGCGATGACTAATTCACTGGAGGTTAGCCGCGACGGCGACGTTGTCACGGTCACGCTGAACCGTTCCGAGGCCGGCAACTCCTTGGATCGCGAAACCGCCCGCGCCCTACATAAGGCGGTCGAAGAGGCTGAAGCAACTGGCGCCCTCGTTATGGTGATTGCGGCACACGGCAAGGTCTTTTGCGCTGGAGGCGACGTAGCGTCGATGGCGCGCGCTGGAGACCCCGCCGCCCATGTCGACGCTCTCGTCGGGGAGTTGCACGAGGCACTTGCCGCCATGAGTCACTCTCGGGTGTTTGTGATCGCCGCAATCGACGGCGCTGCCGCTGGAGGCGGACTCGGACTCGCCCTGACGGCTGACTATCTGGTGGCGACCCCCCGGGCATCCTTCCTCACCGCCTACTCTGGAGTGGGACTTACGCCTGACAGCGGGGTGTCCTCCCTCCTTGTACGCAGCGTCGGCTTGCACCGGGCTCTGGCGTTGGCCACCAGTGGCCGCGTGCTCTCAGCCGAAGAGGCCCGCGAATGGGGCTTTGTCGCCGAGGTGGTTACGTCCGAAGAACTCGAGGCGACAGTAGCAACTCGAGCCCAGGGATTCGCCGACAGAGTCGGGCCCGCGCTTGGTGAGACTAAGCGGCTCGTCCGTTCCGCCGCGGAGACCGGGTACCTGAGCCAGCTCGCCGACGAGCAGCGCACTATCTCGAAGGCCGCGGGCACTACTCACGCCCAGGAGTGTATCAGGGGCTTCGTTGACCGCTCCCGCAACACCAGGACTTAGCCCCTGGCGCGGCGTACTTCATCTGTTCCGACTAGCCCGGGCGGGCAGCTGAAGGCTTGCCTACCCGGGCATATCGATGCTTCCCACCGATTACCCCATATAGGTCCGTCCTGGTCAGAGTGGACGGGCGCCGGGTGTCGGAATCTATTTCGGCCAGGTCCACTCGATGGGTCTGCGCATGAATCCTGGCTGGTTGGCCTCCATGGTGTCGGCAAACTCCTTCATGTGCGCCCTCATCAGGTGCTCGGCCTTTTCTGCGTGGCCTGCGAGCACGGCCTCTGCGATATCTTCGTGCGCCTTTTGCACAAGCGCTCGGTCCTCTGGAGCGGTATAGGCCGGCTCGACTTCGCTGTCCATGATCTCCTTGAGCGCAACGCTGAACAGGTCGAGCACGCGATTGCCCGATATTCCGGTAATCGTAGAGTGAAAAGTCCGCGAACTCGCCATGTAAGCGTCGTCATCTTCAAGGTCAACCGATTTGGTCTCCTCCAACGCGCGCTGCAGCCGCTCGGCCCCCGCGGGATCCCGGTTAGTGGCAGCGAGGCCTGCCATCAGCGGCTCAATCGAGAGCCGGGCGTGCACCAACTCCTCGTACGTGGCGTCTGCCATTTGCAGGTGAAGTCGGGCCATGTCGCCGAAGTGACGCGGCGTCAGCTGAGCCACCTCGGGGCCGCCGCCCGGACCTGGCTTGAGCGCGATGAGACCCTGGGCTTCAAGGAGGCGGAGTGCCTCGCGGACGGTGGCCCTGCCTACGGCGTACTTGAACGTCATCTCAGCCTCTGCCGGCAGCATGGTCCCCGGCGCGAGGTGCTGCCGCGTGATATCGCGCACGATGCTCCGGGCCAGGAGATCGGCTCGCTTAGGCGCTCTCGGGGCCGATTGTCCCGCGCCCGCCAGCTCCCCCCGGGGTCGCGAAGTTAAGGCTCCCATATTGTTCCTTTCCAAACGAGGAGCGCTACCGCCGCTCCGTAATCATTATAATTAGTAGTTTAGACTAAGCGGAGGCCGTCACCTCAGAATTGCAACCTGTGGCTGGGAGTCTTACGAGACTAGTACTTTTGAAGTTAAGGCACGCTGATAGTTGTGCCAGACCCTAGGGGACACGATGGCAATGGGCTTTCCTCTCCACGAGGCAGTGACTCCCCATTCTCCAGGGGTTCGACAAGAGGGAATGATAAGTCTCACTATTTTGCTTGCTCTGATGGACCCCCGCGACGCCCTCTCATTCAGAACTGCCTTCGGGGGGTCCGTGGTGCCATGCGGGTGCTGAGGCTGGTGTGCTGCGTCGAAGTGACGATTACAACCTGGGCAGAGACTTTGCTCCTCTAATGTGGTTGGCACTCCCGACGAACCCATGCTTATCAACGAAGTAGTGTCTGACGCCCCTTTCGTCTCGGCAGGTAGTGCCCATGGTCCTACGTGCAGCAGCCTATTGAAATATCGTTCGCATGATTCGTACTATTATGTAGTGGCGGTGGTAGTAGGCGAAGCTAGCGCGGACAAGTCGGTTTGCAACAAGGCTTTGGTCCGGTCTGGACACCATGCTGGGCGCACCCTGCCCCCGCCAGGCTATGTCCTGCCTTCTAATCAAAAGGGGGGCAACAGGATCTGAAAGCCCTCAGGTTACCAAGGGGAACAAATGACAGCAATGGGGAATTCCGGCCTCTCATTAGTTGCCGGTCTTACGCAGCCTGGCCCAGAACCCGGGGCTGAAATCGACGGTGCCATCCGGTTCGAAGGCGTGGCTAAGCATGCTGACCCCTGCGTTCATGACCTCGGTTGTGCCGTAGGCCCTCATTCCATGCCGGACCGGGAAATCCGAGTTGGCGTTTGGGCGGCCCTGGTTCCGCGGGAACTCGCCTGTATCACAACGTTCCGTTCGTCCTCTGGCAATACGCAGTACTGTGCCGCAACAGAGGCTGCCAGCCCTGCCGCTGCTCGCGCCCTCGGGATTTACAGTTGAAGCCGACTGTTGAAGCGCCCTTCGAGCACTTCGAATGGAGCCTGCTTACAAACGCGCTGGTGGAAGTCCGACGCGACGGTTCCGTTATCAGAACTGGCCTTGTTGAAGACGCCATGCCCGACTCCTCCGCTCTATGGATTTCCGCAGCCGCCAATGACCCGCGCCAAATGTTTGAAGCGTCCGAAGGTTACAAAGTGTGGGTCCTACCCCAGGAACTGACCGGAACCCTTCGCTACCGTATGGTCACCAAGGAAATTTGCAAGGCCTCCCCCGAGCGGAACGCAGATCAACCTGTTCCCCGTAGTGGAGGGAAGGACCAAGGAGATGCAGCGTCCTAAGGGTATCGGCCGAAGCCCCATGGAGCAGGACAAGCCGGGAACCGGAACAGGGGTCTCGCTGGCCGCGGTGGTCCGGCGCCCGGTTCCGCCGACAAGAGTGACCTCTTTGGTACTCAAACAGTCCTTGATCTCCATGATGTCGAGGGTCATGGAACCCGAGACGGTGACCAGTTTTGCGAAGGTGTTGAGTCGGGGCTAGTGCCAGAGGCTCTTCAACCTGACCTCACTGCTCGACCGGGAGGCCAGGGGCGCGGCCTTGACCGCGATGCGTGCGCGGCACTCCTGCCCGCGGTGCTCCAAACTCACACCGAGGCTAATCCAGCATGGCCGGTCTCGGCTGCGGCGGCGATGCGTTCGTCGAAGTGGGCGGCCAGGAGTTCACCCGAGTGGACGATGTGCTGGTGCATCGCGGCCCGGGTTGCTTCCGGGTCGTGCGCCTGAATGCCCTTGAGGAGTTCGGCGTGGTCGTCCATGGTGGCCTGGGGCCAGCCGGGGATTGAGGAGTAAAACCGCCGGGGGACGTACCGGGTGACCAGGCCCAGAACCCAGACCGTTTTCCGGGAGTTGGCCATCAAATTGATCTCGCGGTGGAAGGCGTGGTTCTTCTCTTCCAGGAGTTCGTGGTTGTTCCGCGCGGCGGCAGCGCTCAGCTCGTGATGCAATGCTTCGAGTTCGGCGACATCCTGTTCGCTGGCATTGGCGGCAGCCCGGGCGGCAAGTTCACCGCCAATGAGGGCCTGGACCTGGAAGAGGTCCCGGATGTCCTGGCCGGTCAGGGGTGCCACTACGAATCCTTGCCGCGGCACAAGTTCCAGGAAGCCTTCAACGCGCAGGGCCTGGAGCGCCTCACGGGCGGGGGTAGTAGAGATCCCCAGGTCCTCTCCGATGGTTTCGGGGCGGACCAGGGTCCCGGGCCGCAGTTCACCGGACATGATGAGGCCCCGGATATGGGCGGTGGCCTTCTCGCTCAGTTGTGGGCGGGCGCTGCTGCGGGGGCTGCGGCTGGTCATGGGCTGCGGACTCTTTCTGATCAATTTCCCCACCTAACTTACGGCATCAGCCACGGCATGCCGGGGGACAGGCAAGCCGTGGCTGACGCGCAACCAGGAAAGATTCAGTTGATGCTGTGGCGCACGCCGAGGCCGGGTGCGGCGAGTCCCAGTTCCGCCAGAATCTTGTCGGTGTGCTCGCCAATCCCGGGCACCGGATCCATCCTGACGTCCGTTTCCCTGGACGTGACCGGCGGGAGGAGGCTGCGCAGTGGTCCCACGGGGGAGTCGACGTCCCGCCAGCGGTTGCGCTCGGCCAGCTGCGGGTGTGCGGAGAACTCGTGCATGTCCCGCAACTGGGCGTTGGCTATGCCGGCGGCGTCCAGCCGGGCCAGGACCTCCGCTGTTGGCAGCTCTTCAAGGACCCCGTTGATGGCCTCGTGCAGCGCCGGACGGTTGTCCACGCGGAGCGCATTGCCGGCGAAGCGCGCATCTTGCGCCAGGCCGGGCTGCTGCAGCACGTCGGCGCAGAACTTGGCCCATTCGCGCTCGTTCTGGATGCCGAAGAACACGGTGCCGTCGGCGGCGCCGAAGGGTCCGTAGGGTGCGATGCTGGCGTGCTGCGCGCCGCTGCGGGCGGGCGGGGCCCCGCCGTATTCGGCGTAGAAGTACGGTTGCGCCATCCATTCGCCCAGGGCCTCGAGCATGGAGATCTCCAGGACGTCACCGCGGCCTGTGGTGGCCCGCTGCAGCAGCGAGGTCAGGATGCCGGAGTACGCATACATGCCGGCGGAGACGTCGGCGATGGACACGCCCACCTTGGCGGGGGAGTCGGGGGTGCCGGTGACGCTGAGCAGGCCCGCCTCGCACTGGACCAGCAGGTCGTAGGCCTTTTTCTGTTCGTAGGACCCGCCACGGCCGTAGCCGGAGATGGAGGTGTGGATCAGCCGCGGGTTCAGGGCCAGGGCTTCGTCCGGCCCCAGGCCCAGGCGTTCGATGGCGCCGGGTGCGAGGTTTTGGACCAGGACGTCAGCTGTGGAGACCAGCTTGCGCAGCACAGCCATGCCATCCTCGGACTTCAGGTCCAGGACGATGCTCTCTTTGGACCTGTTCAGCCAGACGAAGTAGCTGGCCATGCCATGGACCTTGGTGTCGTAGCCGCGGGCGAAGTCGCCGGTGTCGCGTTCCACTTTGATGACTCGGGCGCCCAGGTCGGCGAGCTGCCGGGTAGCGAAGGGGGCCGCGACCGCCTGTTCGAGGGAGATGACGGTGATCCCCGCCAGTGGCAAGGTGCCCATTTACTGTTCCTTCCCTGCACGCTGCAGGATGCGTTTGGCCCGCTCGGTGACCGGACGGTCAATCATCTGGCCATCCACTTGGGCCGCGCCGCCTTCGGCGCCGATGACGGACAGTGCCCACTCCACGTCTGCTTCCGTGGGCGCGAATGCCCCCTGAACGGGAGCCAGCTGTGCCGGGTGGATGCAGAGCTTGCCGCCGAAACCGAAGTTCCGGGCCAGCCGGGCTGACGCCGCCACACGGACGTTGTCCTTTATGTCGGTGGAAGGCGAATCCAGAGGAGCCGCGATCCCGGCAGCGCGCGAGGCGAGGACCAGCTGGGCGCGGGCATGGTCAAGAAAGCGGTCTCCGCCGTCGGCGTCGATGTCCAAGGCGAAGTCGATGGCGCCGAATGCCAGCCGCGTCACGCCCGGCACGCGTGCCAGTTCAACGGCGTTCACCACGCCGAGGGCGGATTCGACCAGCGGGACCAGGGCAAGGTGGTTTGGCATGTCCGAGCGCAGCTGGCGCAGGGCGGCGGGGTCTTCCGCCTTTGGCACCACGATGCCGAGCAGACCCGAGCCCGGCGTGCGGGCGGCCGAAAGCAGCAAGGTGATGTCGGCGTCGTAATCGCCGGAACCCTGCGGGTTCACCCGCACCAGCGCACGCACCCCTGCGCCGCCGTCCGGAGGTGACACCGCCTCCACCGCCGCAGTCAACGCAGCGGACTTGGCACCGGGCGCGACCGCGTCCTCGAGGTCGATGATTACGACGCCGGCGCCCGCTGCGGCTGCCTTGGCGAACCGTTCTGGGCGGTCAGCGGGAACGAACAATGCCGTGACTGCCGAGGCGACGCTTTCGGCACCGGAAATGGTGACGCTTCCTGCCGGCGCCGTCACTGGAAGTCCCCGATCGAGGGCAACGTGGACTCATCCGGGCGGGCGGATTCGACGCCCGGAAGGTACCCCTGCCGGTACACCATGAAGGTGCGGCGGTAGCTGATCACGATCTTGCCGTCCTGGTTGAAGCCCTCGGTGGCGACGGTAACCAGGCCGAGGTTGGGCCGGGACTTGGATTCCCGGACGGAAAGGACCTTGGACCGGGAGTAGATGGTGTCGCCTTCATAGACGGGGTTCGGCATGCGGACCTCGTCCCAGCCCATGTTCGCGAAGACGTTCATGGACAGGTCGATGGTGGACTGGCCAGTGACCAGTGCGAGCGTGAAGGTGGAGTTGACCAGCGGCAGGCCGAACTCGGTGGCCTTGGCGAAGTTGCGGTCCACGTGGGTCTTGGCCACGTTCTGCGTCATCAGTGTGAACGACTGGTTGTCCGCCTCCGTCACGGTCTTGCCGAACGGGTGGTAGTAGATGTCACCCGGGGAGAAGTCTTCAAACAGGCGGCCTGTCCAACCCTCTACTACGCGACCTTCTGTTGTCGCTGGCTTTGTTGCTTCGTAGGTCATCTTTGATCTCCGTGCTGAATATATTAGCGGTTCCAATCAGTCTGCCCCATTTTTCCTTGTCATGTCAAAGGTTTGACGGCAAATCAAAGGGCCCGGGTAAGCGCTGCGATACTCTAATATATTCCCTTTTCATCGTATCCCCGGATGAACCCGCTATCTGAACGGAACCATGGCCTTGCCGCCCTCTCGGCCGCCGGGTGCAAAGGAACCAATTCTCGGCCGAGTACCGGCGCGCGGCGTCCCGGCATCGGCCCCTCGGGGCGCTTTTGGGAGTCGACCACGAGATGCGCACCGCGGCCTGGACATACTCGCTACCGGCGAACTCTTACGGGATGCCGGGTCGGACTCCGTTGCTCGGCACGCACCCGCTAAGACAAAGGCCCGCACCATCAGACAACTCGAATCGCTCGGCTAGAGAGTCGGCGGCTAGCCACAGGCCGCAACAGAATAATTTCACGGGGCCAAGCAAACGGCCGTCCTCACCGTTCCGCGCCCAAAAATCACGACAACAACGCTGTTACTTGTCAGTTAAGGAATGAGCTAAGGCATAGACCGACACTGACATGGACGCTACAGCGGTAGTGACGCCGAAGCCCTCCGTCATTAATGGGTGGACGGGCGAGACGATGAACATTTCGGGCCTAAGACAAAATCAGGGCTCAGGCCAAGGCATGCTGACCCCAGGGAGTGTTATGCACGCGTTGTCATCTCGTCCGTTCCCTGAACCCTGCACTCCCAGGTCCGGGCTGCGGTGGGAAGTAAAGCGGTGAGGCGCCGAGCCGTTGCGAGTACTTGATGATCCGGGTGATCATCCAGCGCCCCACCGCAGATTAGAAGCTGCCTGGCCAGCGGTTTATATTGATCGCTGTTCCACGCCGTTGTAGGCGCTGAGGGGCCGTATGAGCGAGTTGGATGCTGACTGTTCCATGATGTGGGCGGTCCAGCCGGTGATGCGGCTGGCAACAAAGAGAGGGGTGAATGTCTGCGTGTCGAAGCCCATCAGGTGGTAAGTGGGGCCGGCGGGATAGTCGAGGTTGGGCTTGATTGCCTTTGCCTCATCCATGGCCGCTTCCAAGCCGTTGTAGAGCCCGAGGAGTTCGGGCCGACCATAGTGTGCGACCATCTTGTCGAGGGCCGCTTTCATTGTGGGCACCCGCGAGTCCCCATTTTTGTACACACGGTGACCGAAGCCCATGACTTTCCTTTTTTGGGCCAGGGCGTCCTCCATCCACGACTTTGCTCGGGCTGCCGCCTCCTTAAGGCTTTCCTCGGACCGGATCCCGATCTCGTCGAATGTGTGCATGACGGCCTCGTTCGCGCCGCCGTGCAGGGGTCCCTTGAGGGCTCCGATGGCGGCAGTAACGGCGGAATGGAGGTCAGAAAGGGTGGATGTGACCACGCGGGCGGTAAAGGTCGAGGCGTTAAAGGAGTGTTCGGCGTACAAAATCATGGAGACGTTGAAAGCCTCGACGACCTCGTCCACGGGATCTTCACCAAATGTCATCCAGAGGAAGTTGGCCGAGTAGCCCAGATCCTCGCGGGGTTCCACGACGTCGAGGCCGTGGCGGCGGCGTTGGTCGTAGGCGACGACGGCCGGCATGGCCGCAAACAGGTCAATGGCCTTGCTCATGTTGGCTTCGGGGGAGGAGTCCTCGGCCAGTGGGTGACGTGCACCCAGCACGGATGCAGCCGTGCGGCAGACGTCCATCGGGTGAGACTGGACGGGCAGTGCGTCGATGATTGCCTTGAGTGCAGGGTCAAGGGCCCGGCCGGCCCGTTCGCGGGCAGTGAATTTGGCGAGCTGGTCCTCGGTGGGCAATTCGCCGTTCCAGAGCAGGAAGGCCACCTCTTCAAAGCTGCATCTGGCGGCGAGTTCCTGGACCGGGTAGCCGCGGTAGAGCAGCGAGTTGGTCTCCGGGTTGACCTTTGAGACGGCGGTGTAGTCCACGACGACGCCGGCGAGGCCTTTTTTGATCTCTGTGTCAGCCATGCTGAACTCCTTCGTTGCAGTCCTTGGTCTAGCGGATATGGGGGATTTGGAAGTTGAAGATGCCGGTATCGAATTTGTTGTAGGCCTCGTAGTCCACGAGGTCATAGAGGCGGGCCCTGGTGAGCATTTCAGGAACACGTACTTCTTGGGTTCCCAGACTCTTGAGTGTGTCCAAGACCCGTTCAGCTGCCCCCATGGCGCTGCGGAGCAGCGTGACGGGATAGATCACCATGTTCACCCCGACGCCCTGGAGCTGGTCCGTGGTGAAGAGGTCGCTTTTGCCGAATTCGGTCATGTTGGCGAGGATGGGCACGTCGACGGCGTCGCGGATGGCCTGGAATTCCTCCAGGGTGGCCATGGCTTCGGGGAAGATCGCGTCCGCCCCTGCGTCCACCAGTGCCCGGGCCCGGTCCTGTGCGGCTTGGAGTCCTTCCACGGCCCGGATGTCGGTGCGGGCCATGATGAGGAAGTTCGGGTCGCGGCGGGCGTCGGCGGCGGCGCGGATCCGTTTGGTGGCGGTGTCCAGGTCCACGACGTTTTTGCCGTCGAGGTGGCCGCAGCGTTTGGGGTTGAACTGGTCCTCGATGTGCAGCCCGGCGAGTCCGGCGTTTTCGATTTCCTGGACGGTGCGGGCCACGTTCATGGGTTCGCCGAAGCCGGTGTCCGCGTCGACGATGGCGGGCAGGTCGGTCATGCGGGCGATCTGCCCGGCGCGGGTGGCCACCTCGGTGAGGGTGGTCAGCCCGATGTCGGGCAGGCCGAGGTCGTTGGCCAGGACCGCGCCGGAGATGTAGACCCCGGCGAAGCCCTTCTCCTCGATCAGGCGGGCTGAGAGGGGGTTGAACGCGCCGGGGAACTGCGCGATGGTCCCGGAAGCGAGGAGTTCGCGGAACCGGATCCTTTTCTGTTCGGGGGTGGCTTTGGAGTACAGCATCAGAAGAGTCCCTTGGGTGCGGCGCTGGGGTCGATGACGCCGGGGGCGGCGGTGATGTTCAGCTGGTCCAGCTCGCCGGGGGCGAGTTCGGGGAGGCGTTCGACGGCGGCGAGGAACCGTTCGATTTCGGCCTCCTCCACCAGCCCGGCGGCGAGGGTGCGGAACTTGGTGATGTACTGCTCCCGTCCGAAGGGGCGGGCACCGAGCGGGTGGGCGTCGGCGACGGCGATCTCGTCCTTGATGACGGTGCCGTCGGTGAGGGTGATCTCCACCGACCCGCCGAAAGCTTTTTCGTTGATGTCCAGGGAGTGGTAGCGGCGGGTCCATTCCGGGTCTTCCTCCGTAGTGACCTTCTGCCAGAGCTCCACAGTGTCCGGGCGGGCGGCGCGTTCGGGGGAGTAGGAGTCCACGTGGTGCCAGGCCCCGTCCTGCAGTGCAACCGTGAAGATGTAGGGGATGGAGTGATCCAGGGTTTCGCGGGACGCGGTGGGGTCGTACTTTTGAGGGTCGTTGGCGCCGGAGCCGATGACGTAGTGGGTGTGGTGGCTGGTCTTGATCAGCACCGAGGCTACGTTGGCCGGGTCCGTGGCCTCGGGATGTTCGCGGTGCAGCTTGCGGGCGAGGTCGATCCAGGCCTGGGCCTGGTACTCGGCGGAGTGTTCCTTGGTGTAGGTGTCCAGGATGGCACGCTTGGCCTCACCCGGCGTCGGGAGGGGGACCATGTAGGAGGCGTCCGGCCCGTCCAGCAGCCAGGCAATCACACCGTCCTCGCCTTCGTAGATCGGCACGGGGGAGGTCTGGCCTCGCATCGCACGGTCCGCGGCTTCGACGGCCATCTTGCCGGCGAACGCCGGGGCGTGGGCCTTCCAGGTGGAAATCTCGCCCTTACGCGACTGCCGCGTCGCCGTCGTGGTGTGCAGGGCCTGACCCACCGACTGGAAGATCGTCTCGACATCCAAGCCGAGGAGCGTGCCGATGCCGGCGGCGGCGGAGGGTCCGAGGTGGGCGACGTGGTCGATCTTGTGCTTGTGCAGGCAGATCGCCTTAACCAGGTTCACTTGGATCTCATACCCGGTGGCGATGCCCCGGATCAGGTCAGCACCGCTGGACCCCACATGCTGGGCGACGGCCAGGATCGGGGGGATGTTGTCGCCGGGGTGGGAGTAGTCGGCGGCGAGGAAGGTGTCGTGGTAGTCCAGTTCCCGGACGGCCACGCCGTTGGCCCAGGCCGCCCATTCGGGGGAGACGCGTTCGCCGATGCCGAAGACCTTCGCGCCCTTCCCTCCCGTGCTGGGTGCGTGGGCCAGGGCCTGGGCGCGGGCGGCGACGATCGGTGCCCGGTTCAGCGACGCGATGGCCACCGAGGCGTTATCGATGATCCGGTTGATCACCATCTCCGTCACCTCGGGCGTGACCTCGACGGGGTCGGCGGCGACCACGGCGATCTTGTGCGCCAACTGCTCCTCCCGGGGCAGGTTCTCTTCGCTCTTGTACACGCGGACGTGGTGTTCCTTAACCATGGGGTTCCTTTCGTTGTGTGGCTTTGATATGCCCAAGACTGTTCTGCAAGTGCAAGATCGTGGCGGCTTCGGCAAGCCGCGGGTTCCGGTCCGCCATGGCCCCGGCGATAGCCGCGTGTTCCGCGGCGGCAGTGGTCAGGCGGGCTGTGTCGTTGGCTGCCAGTCTCCGGATGCGCACCAGGTGAATGCGGAGGCTTTTCATAGCCTGAATTAGGTAGGTGTTGCCTATGGCTTGATCAATTGCTTCATCAAGCCTTTCAACCAAGGTGTAGTACTCACGGCGGCCGCTTTCTGCTGCAGTGAGGAGTGTTGGCGCCCTGCCAAACTCATCCCGTAGGGCGGCGAAGACATTGGGATTGCCTCGTTGAGCCGCCAGTCCGGCTGCGCGACATTCAAGCGTTTCCCGCAGCTCAAAGAGCTCGTCGACGTCAGAAAGGGAAATGCCTGAGACAACGACACCACGCCCTCCTGCCGCTCGGGTCAATCCTTCCGAGTTCAATCTGCTGAGCGCCTCGCGGATGGGAGTTCGGGAAACGCCCAATCGTTGGGATTGCTCCACTTCGGCAAGGACAGTTCCTGGTAGCAAGCGCCACTGCAATATGTCGTCCCGGAGAGCTGTGTAAGCCCGTTGACTTGCGCGCATGTCCCGAGTGTATACACAGAGGCCGGACGAATCCAGATAATCCAGTAAAAAAGGACTTTATGTATACAAAAAGAAGCATGTGACGTGATTGTTTTGCAGCGCCTGAACGCAGGTCATTGACCAAGATGCTGTGCCGTTACTGGCATGAGAGTGACGGAGCGGTCAGCGGCACATCGATTTGGTAACCCTGTGAGCGTAGGTAGACAACATGGCTGGCGGTTTCGGAGACCGCCAGGCGCAGGGAGAAGTTCTGTAGTGATTCCCAGCCGCGCGACCAAGTCAGATGGCGGGCAATATCCCATACGCTCTCGGGCCGATGACGGTCTACAACCTTCATTACCTCGGCAGAGCGCTCACTATTGTGCTGTTTAAGCTGGGCGACTCGCCGTTGCATGCCGATGAACCGGTACTCGTGTGCAGGACAAACTTCCATTTCGTCCTCAAAGGCGATCCGGCTCAGAGAATCGTAGTAGTCAGCGAGCGGATTAGAGGGCCCCGGCAGTTCGAGGGCTATATGAGGAGAAATGCGTGGCAGGACATGGTCGCCGCTGAATATGAGGCGGCGGTGCTCATCAATAAGACAGATGTGTCCCGCGGAGTGCCCCGGCGTGGTCACAACTTGTAGGGCGAGTCCATTAGCAGGTACATAGCTGCCGTCAGCGAGCCGGAGGTCGGGGTCGGCGAGATTCTGCAAATGCCTGAGGTCGGCGTCGCTGAAAGCCACCTCGACGAGTCTGTGGGCTGGCACTCCCCACAACAACAACTCTTCTTTGTGGGTGAGTCGGAACAGGTCAGGGTCTTCCGAGGCCGTGAGTCTTGGCGTTTCCTGGTCTCCCAGGGCTACCCATGCTCCGGAGGCTCTACGCAGGCGGGCCGCCAGGCCCAGGTGGTCCGAGTGGTAATGGGTAACCAGGATTCCTGTTAGATCGGTAATTCCCAGGCCCGCGTGACGCAACCCGGCGGCCAGATGCTCAAAGCCCATCTCACTCTCCCAGCCGGGATCGATCAAAATGGCTTCGCCTTCACCAAGCAGCAAGTAACAGAGGGTGTAGCGCATGGGATTGCCTGGGAACGGGACGGGGATCGACCACACGTCCGTTCCGAGCTTCTCTACCGGCGGCAGCACCTTGTTCTGCCAGGCTTCCTTTTGGGCGTGGCCAGTGAGGGTAATTGGCGGCAGATTCATCGGTTCCTTTCAATCCATCGACTACTGGGTTTATCAGTAAAGGGTTGAGCCGGCATTGAAGCCCGCCGCATTCTATTTTGACCGCGTGCGCGAGACCCTCTCTTTTGGGGAACCGCACTCCTGTGCCGACTGCATGCTCAGGGAAATCGCGAAGCTACCGATCAGAAGATCGCCGACCACCATTGCCAGTGTATTGGTCGTAAGCGGGGAGCATTCAGAATCGTTTGCCCTGGTCCTTGCCCTGCCGAAAGTGATGGGTCCGTATTATGCCCGCGGGCTTTTTGCCCACCAGTGCCTGGAAGAACGCCCCCGAGGCTGCAGGTGCTGCAAGGAACCTCTCCTTCCGCTGCCGCTTAGGTTCCTCGGGCAGCGGTTGTCGATCTCCCCGGTCATTACTTCAACGCGATGGGAAGGGCAAAGGGTGGACGCATGAGACCTGGGGTGATTGCTTCAGCTGGATCGTTGCCAAGTTGAATTGGCTTGTTGGCCTCATCCACGTGCACTACGCGCGGCTCGTAGGTGTTGGCTTCCTCTGTAGTCATCTCGGCGTAGGTAATCAGAATGACGATGTCGTCCTCGTGAACTAAGTGCGCGGCGGGGCCATTGATGCCGATCACGCCTGAACCCCGCTCCCCAGCGATGGTATAGGTCTCCAGACGCGCTCCATTCGTAACGTCGACTATCGAGACAAGCTCTCCTGGCAGGATATCGGCCGCGTCCAAAAGGTCGAGGTCCACAGTAACGGAGCCCACGTAGTGCAGGTCAGCATGGGTGACGGTGGCTCGATGAATCTTGGACTTAAACATCTTCCGAAGTATTTGGTGACGGGGCATTACATCTCCTTCAGAACCCATTGACCGGGCAAGTCGCGTCACTGCTTCGAGGGGCCAGGAAAAAACGTTCAGCGACTGCCTGGCCCCCTGCCCGGAAGCCACGCGGGCCGTTATTCATCATGGACATGTGAATCCTTTAGTGTCCTTGCTAATGCCCTTCATACGAGGCTGAGCTCCCGCCGTTCGTTGTTAGGTCATTAAAAGACAGGCCCTGGTCAAGGGCGCTGCTCAGCGTTGTGTCGGGATCCGATTGCGGCTGCCGCCTCGATGTTATTGCGACGATGTTTAGAAGCATGATTTGACATAGTCCTCCTGGCCCGCCTTCGCGTCCAATTTGCTAAGCCCAAGTCCTCCATACGACGGGTCCGGCGCCCGGGCTTGGGGTCGCCCTTGAGTTGAGAGACACCGGCGTCCAATCGTCCCGCAAAGATGAAGCAACACGGCCCTTCAATCGATAAGTTGCCCCCGCGTAGTTACGCATTTACTCCGGGCTGTTTCAGAAGATACAGCCCAGAGTAAATGAGATGTCCAACGAAGTCTTCCAAATCTAGTCTACTCATGCGTACCATTACAGTATAAGCTAAGCCGCAAGCAAAACCTATCGGAGTGGATCGGAGGCTGGCGTGCAACACGAGGTATTCAATGCAGGAGCCTTGGGAACTCCGTACTCGGAAACGGAGTGTGCAAGATCGATCCTGCGTTGTGGCCGCGGTTTAAGGCGGTATAGCCCTCGTAAGCCAGAGCTGCCACGGGAAACACGCGTCACGGCCATGTATCGGACGATGGTGGAAGATCCCAGACTGGCAGGGGGTCGGCCTGACCATGTGTGCGGGAGCAAGAGTGTGTTCTCGTGCCGCATGTGATCGCGTGCGGTCAGGGGGATATTCGTGAGCGTCTGAGCTTCGCCACCTGGAAAAATACATTCACCTTCAACCAGAAAGCTTTGTGAGCCAGTCATGACCACACTTGCGCAAACCAGCATTGATCCGCGTCTCTTTCGGGACACTCTGGGGCATTACGCCTCGGGAATCACCGTCGTCACTGGCATTGATGCAACTGGCCCGATCGGATTCACCTGCCAATCGTTTTACGTGTCTCTACCGAACCGCCCTTGGTCTCTTTCAGCGTGATGAAGACCTCCACCACGTATCCGCGGATCCGAGAGGCCGGGAAGTTCGCCGTTAATGTCCTGTCTCATCACCAGGACACGGTATCGAGCCAGTTCGCCAGAAAAGGCTCCGACAAGTGGGCCGGCATCCATTGGTCGGAAACGCAGGCCGGTAACCCAGTAATCGAGGAGACCCTAATGTGGCTTGACTGCGACATCTGGGCCGAACACGACGCAGGCGATCACCTCATCATCTTAGGCAAAGTGAATGAGATGAGCCCTCCGGGTTGGCATATCCATGAACCCCTCCTGTACTTCAAGGGCAAATACCGCTACCTTCGCGCAGAAGAATAAGTTGGCCGACACGCCCCCACACGGTCAGCCGCCGTCTAGTGGTAGGGCCCGGCAAGGCCAAGCCTCAAATGGTTCGTTTCCTTATGTCGGGAAAAGATTGCAGTCCTGTTTGGGCTTGGAAAACACCAGTCAAGAAGTTCGCGTATACGTTGGAACATCTTGGAAGGATATGAAATGAGCGTTATCAGTACCGCCTACGGTCCGGGCTGTGTGCCTGTGGCCCCGGCGGGGATTCCGGCCGGACACACTGTCATTGCTGCTGTGGTCGAATGGAGGGGCAGGATCGCTTTGTTTAAGCGGAGCCGTCGTCTGGGTCATGACAGTGGGTTGTGGCACTGCATCACGGGGTTTGTCGAAACCGGTGCTACACCCGAACAGCAGGCCCGTGAAGAGCTGCTCGAAGAAACCGGTTTGGAAGCCAAGGACCTGCTGGGCTTTCGGCAGGGGCGTGCAGTGGTGATCAATGACAGCTGCGGCGATCCCTGGCTTGTTCACACGTTTACTGTGTCGACTTCCCGGCGCCGGTTGAGACTTGACTGGGAGCACGAATCTTATCGCTGGACAAGCGCTTCGAAGGTGAGGCGCTTCTCCAACCGGGTCAGTTGGCTGGATGAGGTGCTCACCGCAACAGGCCACCTGAGCAACCCTGTACGGCCGGCACTGATCGGTGAACCGGCCCGTCTAGGGGCAGGTGCATAGCGATGACAGAGGCGATGGTCCTGGCAACGGGTGACGTCCCGGGCAGTGGGTTGAGCACTGGCAGTGTCAGGATTGAAGGGGTTGTTGAGCATGGGGATGCGCGCGGACGTACCATCGGCTTTCCGAC
>NZ_JARVSG010000040.1:0-49202 GCF_030209335.1 Pseudarthrobacter sp. fls2-241-R2A-168 | reverse complement strand
CAGCACACCCACATCCTGCAACAGGAAAGGGCTACGAAAAAGGTAACGAGCGTCCGGGGGTCAGGCGAGGGGGCGGTGCATCTCCACGATCTCCTGGTGCCGCGGGCTGTTGGGGTTCATCAGGGAGTTCCGCTTGCCGTAGAAGAAGTAGATGGCCAGGCCTATGACCAGCCAAACGATGAACCGCAGCCAGGTTTCCCAGTGCAACTGGAACATCAGGAACGCGGAGGCCAGGACCCCGAAGGCCGGAACCAGGGGCATCAGCGGCAGGCGGAAGGAGCGGGGGGCGTCCGGGCGCTTGTAGCGGAAGATGATCACGGAAAGGCAGACGACGACGAATGCGGCCAGGATGCCGATGTTGGTCAGGTCGGCCACCGCCTTGATCGGGAAAACGCCGGCCAACAGGGCAGAGGCAATGCCGGCAATCCAGGTGACCCGCTGCGGGGTGCCGTGGCGGTCCGTCTTGGCGAACCAGCCCGGCAGGAGACCGTCCCGGCTCATGGAGAACCAGACGCGGGTGACACCCAGGAGGAAGGTCAGCATCACGGTCAGGATGGACAGCACGGCGAACACGGAGATGATCGTGGCGATGATCGGCAGGCCAACACCGGTGAAGGCTGAGGCAAAGCCGGCCTTCGGGTCGATGTCCTTGTAGTTCTGCATGCCGGTGAGGACCAGGGTGGCGGCCACATAGAGGAGCATCGCGATGATCAGGGAGAGGATGATGGCCTTGGGCATGTGCTTCTTGCCGTCGGTCGCTTCCTCTGCCGCGGTACTCATGGCGTCGTAGCCGAACACCGCGAAGAACACCGTTGCCGAGCCGGCCAGCACGGGGCCAAACCCGCTGGGCATAAACGGGTTGTAGTTGTTGGTGTCGATGTAGAAGATGCCCAGGCCGATGATGAAGAGGATCAGGACCACCTTGATGGCCACGGCCACCAGTTCAAACCGGCCGAAGGCCTTGGTGCCGCGGGACAGGATCCAGGTGACGATCAAGCAGACGGCGATGGCCGGGATGTTGACGATGCCGCCCTTGCCTTCATCGGGAGTGGACGTCATCCAAACCGGCATGTGGATACCGATGCCGGACAAGAACGCATCAAAGTAGCCGGAGATGCCGATGGCCACCACGGCCACGATGGCAATGTATTCGAGCAGCAGGTCCCAGCCGATGAACCAGCCGATCACCTCGCCCAGCGCAACGTATCCGTACGTGTAAGCAGAGCCGGCGCGGGGAATCATCCCGGCGAACTCTGCGTAGGAAAGCGCAGCCGCGGCAGAGGCGAGGCCTGCGATCAGGAAGGAAATCAGCACCGCGGGCCCCACCCCGGGTGTTCCTTCGCTGCCTGCTGCCACCAGTCCGGCAAGGGAGAAGATGCCGACGCCGATGATGCCGCCGACGCCGATTGCCGTCAGCTGCCACAGCCCGAGTGACTTGAAGAGGCCACTGTGTTTGTTTTCTTCCTCGATGTCATCGATCGGTTTGCGCCGCATGATCGATTGGGTCATGTCTCTACTGCTCATCAGGAACTCCTGCTTGGGTGCTTCCCCGTCACGGCGCGCGAAGAATCGCTTGTGACGGGGGTAACTCGGTCCCAACAGTATGCAAGGGTGCTTGCGTTAGATAAAGTGACTACTTCTAACCTATATTCATTAGTTCCGGTAAGGATTTCCTCATGCTTGACGTCCGCCGGCTCCGTCTGCTCCGGGAATTAAGCATCCGGGGGACGCTGGCGGAGGTGGCCGAGGCACTGCAGTACAGCCCGTCGTCGGTATCGCAGCAGCTGGCCCTGCTCGAGAAGGAAGTGGGCGTGGAACTGCTCCGGAAAACGGGGCGCCGGGTCCAGCTCACGCCGCAGGCCGAGGTGTTGGTGGCGCATACCGCGAACTTGCTCGAAACCATGGAGCAGGCCGAGGCGGACCTCGCCGCTTCCCTGACCACCGTCACGGGGACAGTCCGGATCGCCGTTTTCCAGTCTGCGGCCCTGGCCCTGATGCCGGACACCCTGACGAGGATGGCCAAGGCCTATCCCGAGGTCAGGATCGAAATGATCCAGCGCGAGCCCGAAACGGCGCTGCACGAAACCTGGGCGCGCGACTTCGATCTGGTGATTGCCGAACAGTATCCGGGCCATGCCGCCCCGCGCTATCCGCAATTGGACCGCGTCAAGCTGACCACCGATGCCATCCGGCTCGCCGTTCCTCCGGCGTCCGACGGCGGGCCCTCCATCCGTTCGCTGGAGGACACCGCGGAGCTTGCCTGGGTCATGGAACCGAGGGGTGCCGCGTCCCGCCATTGGGCCGAGCAGGCCTGCCGCAGCGCCGGCTTTGAGCCTGATGTACGCTTCGAAACCGCTGACCTGCAGGCCCAGGCCCGCCTGATCGAGTCCGGCAACGCGGTGGCCCTGATGCCGGACCTGGTATGGACCGGCCGTGGCACCACAGCCCAGCTGCTGGAGCTTCCGGGCACGCCGCACCGCACTGTCTTTACCTCCGTCCGCCGCTCCAGCGCCCAGAGGCCGGCCATCCTGGCCGCGCGAGAGACGCTCGCTGCAGCAGCCGCGGCGCTGGCAAGGACCGACGCCGGGTGACCGGCCGCCGTCGTACGCGTCCTTCCAAGCGGCTAAGCGTCACTGTTCCCTGCGTCACTGCGCCGTTGAGCGCCCGGCGCTAGACTGATGCCGTTATGAATCGAACAATGTTCAAGTCCAAAATCCACCGGGCCACCGTCACGCACGCCGACCTGCACTACGTCGGTTCCGTCACCGTGGACCTGGACCTGCTCGAGGCCGCCGACATCCTGCCCGGCGAGCTCGTGTCCATTGTGGACATCACCAACGGCTCACGGCTCGAGACCTACACGATTGCTGGCGAGCGCGGTTCCGGTGTCATTGGCATCAATGGTGCAGCGGCGCACCTCATGCACGAGAACGACCTCGTCATCCTGATCACCTACGCCCAGATGACCACCGAAGAGGCCAAGGCCTACGAACCGCGGGTGGTCCACGTGGACGAAAACAACCGGATCATCCAGCTGGGCAATGACCCGGCCGAGGGCCTCACTCCCGGGATGATGCGCCCCCCTTTCGCGCTTAACAACGCCACCGCCTAACCGGAGCGTGTGTTCCGGTACCCACGTCCTCCGCGCCCTGGGGGATAAGCAACCCGTGATCCCTTGCTAGGTGTACTGGCCGGCTTCTTTGTTGTCTGGTGCATCATCCTGGTGGGATGGTTCGTGGGCCGGCAGAAGATCCTGGGAGAGAACGCCCGCCAGGTCCTCAGCTCCCTCACCTTCTTTGTGGCCAGCCCCGCGCTGCTCTTTGAAACGCTGAGCAAGGCCCGCCTCGGGGAAGTCTTCGCCGCACCTCTGTTAGTAACAGCGGTTGCCGCCATGGCCACAGCCGCCGTCTTCTTCAGCATTGCCAAGTTCTGGCTTAAGCGCTCCTTGCCTGAGTCCCTGATGAGTTCCATGGCTGCCTCACTCGCCAACTCCGCCAACCTGGGTATTCCCATCGCGGTATATGTTCTGGGCGATGCCAGCTATGTGGCGCCGCTGCTGATCTTCCAGCTGGCCTTCTTCACGCCGCTGTTCCTGATGATCCTGGACTCCAGCACCAGCGCGCACCGCACCACGCCCCTGAGTTTTGTGGTGATGATCCTGCGCAACCCCATGATTGTGGGCTCCGCGCTGGGCCTGGTGGTGGCCGGCACCGGCTGGAAGGTCCCGCCCCTGGTATTGGAGCCCATCCACCTGATCGGCGGTGCAGCCATTCCGGCCATGCTGATCGCCTTCGGCATGAGCCTGAACGGAACGCGGCCTCTGCAAGCCGCCGCCGGTCGGCGCCTGGACACCCTGCTGGCGAGCGGTTTCAAACTGGCCGTCCAGCCTGGACTTGCATATCTCTTCGCCCGTTTTGCGCTGGGCATGGAAGGGCACGCCCTGTTCGCCGTGGTGGTCACGTCCGCGCTGCCCACCGCGCAGAACGTCTTTGTGGCCGCCAGCCGCTACAAGACCGGCCTCACCGTGGCCAAGGACACTGTGCTGATTACTACCGTGGTGGCTGTTCCGGCGATGATTGGCGTAGCGCTGCTGCTGACGTGATGGGAGTTTGATGGACAAGATGCTGGACACCGTGGTGATCGGCGGCGGGGCCATGGGATCGGCCGCCGCGTGGGCGCTGTCCCGCCGCGGCCGCCAGGTCACGCTCGTGGAGCAGTTCGGGCCCGGGCACAAGATCGGCGCCTCGCACGGCAGCACCCGCAACCTGAACCCGGGCTACTACCGTCCTGAATACGTGGCGATGCTGGCCGAGGGGCTGGCTCTGTGGGACGAGCTGGAGCAGGACAGCGGCGAGATGCTGCTGGCCCGAACAGGGATCGTGAACCATGGACCGGACCCGCGGCTTCCCGACGTGGCCGCGGCGCTGAATGAGGCAGGCATCCGGGCCGAGTTCCTGTCCCCCGCCGAGGCAGGCGCGCGGTGGCGGGGCATCCACTTCGACCAGCGGGCCCTGTACATGCCCGACGGCGGCCAGCTCAACCCCGAGGCGGCGCTTCCCGCCTTCCAGCGTCTCGCCGCGGCCCGCGGTGCCGAGATCCGGCACCACACCAAAGTGGTGGAGTTCCAGGTGATGGACGACGGCGTCCGGCTGGCTTTCGAGTCCGAGGCCGGTACCGAGGTGGTCACCGCCGCCCAGGTGGTGGTCACCGCCGGCGGCTGGACGGAGAAACTCCTCGGCACCGCCGGCGCCGGGCTCCGGATCCCGAAGCTGCGGGTGACCCAGGAGCAGCCGGCGCATTTCCGGGTTGTTGATGCCGGCGCCGTCTGGCCCGGGTTCAACCACATGCCGGGCACCAGTCCGGAATACAAAAACTGGTACTCCCCCGTGTACGGGATGCAGACCGCGGGTGAGGGGATCAAGGCAGGCTGGCATGGTGTGGGCCCGCTGGTGGATCCGGACGGGCGTTCCTTTCAGCCAGAGCCCGTGCAGCTCGCGGCCCTGCAGGATTATGCGCGGACGTGGCTGCCGGGGGTGGACCCGGATTCGTTCGAGGCCATCAGCTGCACCTACACCACCACCCCGGACGAGGACTTCATCCTGGACCGGATCGGCCCCGTGGTGATCGGCGCCGGGTTCTCAGGGCACGGCTTCAAGTTCACACCCGTGGTGGGCCGGATCCTTGCGGACCTCGCCACCGGCACCCGGCCGGCGCCGGACATCTTCCGCGCTTCACGCTAGGTCCTGGCTGCTTCCCGTTACGTGTCAGCGCTGCTACGGCTGCCTTCCGCGTCAGGGTCCGGCTGCCCGTTGTCCTGGGAAGCGGCCTGGGCTGGCTCGTCAGTGGCACCGGCCTTCACAGCAGGCATCGCCAGCACCGCCGCCACGGTAAGGATGCCGCCCACCAGCGCCGCCAGGAAGACCGCCCCGGAAGCGGCCACCACGGCGGGGGCGTCGCCTTCGCCGGCTGTGTTCGCATAAACCGCGTTCCCCACCGCACCAAACACGGCCACACCAAGGGCGCTTCCGATGGACCGGGCGAACATGTTGGTGCTCGTGACCACGCCGCGCTCATTCCAGGAAACGCTGGACTGGGCGGAGATCAGCGTGGGAGTGGCCACCAACCCGAGCCCGAGCCCCACCACAAAGCAGCTGGCTGCCACCAGTATCACGTTGGGAGTGGCGGACGTGAGCGTCAGGGCCAAGAGGCCCGTCACGGTGATGCTGATCCCGATCAACGCGGTGGCCTTGAACCCGATCCGCAGGTAGAACCGCCCCGCCTGCGAGGCACTGATGGGCCAGCCAAGGGTCAGTGCCGCGAGCGCGAGCCCGGCAACAAGGGGCGAGGTGTGCAGCGCCCCTTCCAGGAACGTGGGCACGTAGGAGGTCAGCCCGATCATCACAGCCCCGACGCCAAAGGAGACCAGCGCGGTAGTTCCGAGAAGCCGCCGCGACACCACCCAGGACGGCAGGACCGGCTCCGCCGCCCGCCGCTCCACTACCAGGAACACGGCCAGCAGGACCGAACCCAACGCAAAGATGCCAATGCTGATGGGCGAATCCCACTCCCACCCCTGGCCGCCCTGGAGGGCCCCAAGGATCAGCAGGCCGAGTGAACCCGCCAGCAGGGCCGCACCGGCGTAATCCACCTGGTGCCTGGCACGCTCAACGTTTTCGTGCAGGGTCCGGAACAGCATCCACCCGGCCAGCAGGCACAGCGGGACGTTGACCAGGAAGATGCCGCGCCAGATTCCCAGCGAAGAGAAAATGCCGCCAAGGCTGGGGCCCACTACCGAGGAGACTGCCCACACGCTGGCCAGGTAGCCCTGGACCTTGGCGCGCTCCTCCAGCGAGTAGATGTCCCCGGCGATAGTGATGGACACCGGCAGGACGGCTCCCGCGCCGAGTCCCTGCAGGGCGCGGAAGGCGATCAGGGAGGGCATGCTCCAGGCAATCCCGCAGAGGACGGACCCCAGCAGGAAGAGCCCGATCCCTGCCAGGATGATCGGCTTGCGGCCCACCATGTCTGACAATTTGCCGTAGATAGGCACCGAGACAGCCTGGGCCAGCAGGTACGCCGAAAAAAGCCACGGGAACGACTCGAATCCGCCCACATCCCGGACGATCGACGGCACGGCAGTGGCCACGATGGTGGAATCAATGGCCACCAGCCCGGTGGACAGCATCAGGGCAATAAGAATGGGGCCGCGTTCAGAACGGAACCCCACTCCCTGGGTGCGGGCGGTCATCATCAGTCTCGTTTCAGTCTTTTGGGTCCCTGTTACCTCCACTCTAGGTACCCATGACCGACGCGGACTATCTCCTGCCCTGGTGTCCGTCCAGGAGCCGGGCGCAGCGGATGAAGCCGAGGTGCGAGTACGCCTGCGGGTGGTTGCCCAGGTGCGTCTCCGTACCGGGATCGTATTCCTCCGGCAGCAGCCCGGTGGGGCCGAAAAGGTTCACCAGCTGGTCGAACAGGTCCCATGCCTCATCGATGCGCCCCACCGCCACGTACGCTTCGATCAGCCAGGTGGTGCAGATGTGGAACCCGCCCTCCAGGCCCGGCAGGCCGTCGTCGTACCTGTACCGGAAAACGGTGGGTCCCACCCGCAGCTCACGCTCCACAGCAGTGACGGTGTCCAGGAAGCGCTGGTCCGTGACGTCCAGCATGCCGGAGAGGCCGATGTGCAGGACAGCGGCATCAAGGTCCGGGCTGTCATAGGCCACGGTGTAGGACTTTGCCGACTCGTCCCAGCCCTCGTGCAGCACCTCCTCACGGATGGTGCCCGCCATCACCGCCCAGGCCGGGTCCGGCTCGCGGCCGTGGCGCGCGGCTGTCCGCAGCGCCCGGTCCAGGGTCACCCAGCACATCACCTTGGAATAGACGTGGTGCCGGGCCGCCCGCCGGGCCTCCCAGATACCGTGGTCCGGTTCATGCCAGCGAGCCATTACGGCCGAGGCCATCTGGACCATCAGCTCCCAGTGGCCGTCCGCGAGGGCGCCCTCCCGCTCACTGAGGGTATGGATCAGTTCAGCAACCGGCCCAAATACGTCCAGCTGGACCTGGTGGTCTGCGGCATTGCCGATCCTCACCGGGCGCGAGCCCGCATACCCCGGAAGGCTGTCGACGACGGCTTCGGTGGAGAGCGGCGCACCCGTCACCGAGTAGAGCGGGTGCAGCCATTCGGGGCCGGGCGCGTGTTCGAGGATCCGGCCCAGCCAGGCCAGGAATCCGGCAGCCTCCGCCGTGGAACCGAGGTCCACCAGCGCGTTGACGGTCATGGAACCGTCCCGCAGCCAGCAGTACCGGTAGTCCCAGTTCCTGGTTCCGCCGATTCCCTCAGGCAGGGAGGTGGTGGGGGCCGCGAGGACGGCGCCGGTGGGCTCATGAACCAGGGCGCGGAGCACCAGGGCCGAGCGCCGCACCAGGGAAGGCTTAACGGAGGGCAGGGCAAGCCGCTGCACCCACTGCCGGGCCTGCAGGGCCACCCCGGCCCGCCGCTCCGTCTCCCCTTGGGGGTCCGCGGGCTGCGGTTCAGTGTCGCCACAGCGCAGGTTGAGCACCACCGGTCCATCTTGCAGGTTCACGGACGCCGTGGCCGTGGCGTGCCGGCCGTCCGAGGTAATACTGAACGTGACACCGGGGGCAAAGAGGATGATCGGTTCCGATGTGCCCACCACGTGTACCTCGCCGCCGCGTGCTTCCATGCTGAACGGCGCGTTGGCGTAGTCCGGCCGGGGAGCAAAGACAATCCTGGCGGCTCCGTGCCCGGAAAGCACCCGGACCAGGCTGGTGATGCCGTCCGGGGCAGGCTCCAGGTAGTCCGTGACCGTGACGTCCGCCCACCGGGTTTCGACAATCATGGTGCTGTCCACGTACCGCTGCCCCAGCACCTGGGAGGCCTTGACCGGTTCCACCGAGAAGTGGCCGGCCGCTTCTCCGCCCAGGATGTGCGCAAACAGTGACCCTGAGTCGGGAAGCGGGTGGCTCATCCAGCAGATCTTGGCGTCCGGTGTCAGCAGGGCGGTGGAGGAGCCGTTGCCGATCATGGAGTGCCGTTCCAGGCCCACGGCGTCCTCGCCGAACAGCCAGGCCCGCCGCAGTTCGAAGAGGAGGGCGAGGACCCGCGCGAAGGATTCGGGGTCGCGGACCCGGTGGGCGGCGGCGGTCTCCCCCGGGCCTACGTGTAGTCCCAGGTCCGGCCCCCGCAGGGTGGCGATGGCGAGTTCGTCGCTGTAGGCATCTCCGGCGAACATGGCCGCGCTGGCTCCCAGCCGGGACCGGAGTGTTTCCAGCGCCTCCGCTTTGGACGGTTCCACAACGGACAGGTCCAGCACCGAACCGTCCACGATGAAGAAGAGGCCGTGGACCCGGGCGATTTCCCTGGCGGTTTCCGTGACGGACTCCACAACGTCCGGCGGCGCCGGCCGGGTGTGGACAGATACGGCCACTGGTTTGCGTTCAATCCAGATGCCTTTTTGGAAACCCACTGCCTCGTTTAGCGCGGCGTTGACCTTCTGCAGGGCGGATTCTGTGGCGAGGGTCTGGCCGTGCGCGAAGCCCATGTCCGATTCCGCGCCGTGCGAGCCGATGAGATGCACCTCCACCGGAAGGCGTGAGACCGCCGCGAGGTCACGGAGGGAGCGCCCCGAGATGATGGCGGCATGGGTGTTGGGCAGGGCTGCCAGGGCGCGCAGGGCTAT
This sequence comes from Pseudarthrobacter sp. fls2-241-R2A-168, assembly GCF_030209335.1. NCBI lineage: Bacteria > Bacillati > Actinomycetota > Actinomycetes > Micrococcales > Micrococcaceae > Pseudarthrobacter > Pseudarthrobacter sp. fls2-241-R2A-168. Next base: position 39,999 of record NZ_JARVSG010000040.1, on the reverse strand, counting down.
GGCAGCGCTGCCCAAGGGAAGGATTTCGGTGGAGATGCCTTCGGCGTCGCACAGGGTGCCGCCGTAGTTGCAGGCCACCAGCAGCGCGGGGACGCGGGCCAGTACTTTGAGTTCGGCGAGGAGGGCGGGCGTCAGCCCGTTGTCCGCCGCATCGGACTGGACGAATGCGCGGAGCATCTCCAGCGGGAGGGAACGGGTGAGCAGAGCGGAATCCGCCACGCTTTGGTTCAAGGGCGTCGGCATCCGTGTACCCCTTAGAGGCAGGACCAGGCCGGTAACTCAGCCGCTGGATTGCCTGCGGACTACCGGTTGGTGCCCCGCCTGGGAATCCCAGCGATTCCCAAGGGGGCAAGTCCAATACTCAGCCCCGGCAGTTTCCCCCGGAAGTCCCCTTCATTGCGTATGTGTAAAAGTCTGCGGGGCCCCGCTGCTGTCACGCACGGCAGCCTTTTGGACCACGACGGCGGCGCCCGGCGCGCGGAACCGGGCACCCCGCCGTCGTGCCCTCCTGAAAAAGTGCCGCGCGTGACGCTGCGGCGGGCCTAAGAATCAGACCCGCACCAGCCCGGCGGCCTCGGCCAGGAGTTCCACCGACCGGAGCCGGGCCTCGGTGCCGGTACTCTGGTGCGCCACGATGAGTTCGTCGGCGTCGGCGTGCCGGCCGAATCCTTCCAGGTAATCCAGGACGACGTCGGGCGTGCCCACGGCGGAGTACGTCATCATCTGCGAGACGTGCTGGCCCTGCGGGGAGTCGAGGATCATGTCCGCTTCATCGTCCGTGAATTCCCGGCCGCCGCCGAAGAACAGGGATACCCGGGCACGCTTGGTGGCCTGCATCATGGCCTGCGCTTCGGAGGCGGAATCCGCGGCGATCACGTTCACGCCGGCGATGACGTGCGGCGCGTCCAGCTGCGCCGAGGGCTTGAACTCGCGGCGGTAGAGGGCCACGGCATCCTGAAGCGCATTCGGGGCGAAGTGGGAGGCAAACGCGTACGGCAAGCCCAGCTGGGCGGCGAGCCGCGCGCCGAACAGGGACGATCCCAGGATGTACAGCGGAACGTTCGTGCCCTTGCCCGGGGTGGCTTCGACGCCCTGGATCCGGGTGGGGCCGGTGAGGTAGCCCTGCAGTTCCAGGACGTCCTGCGGGAAGCTGTCCGCAGACATGGGGTCCCGCCGGAGCGCGCACATGGTGTTCTGGTCACTGCCCGGTGCGCGGCCCAGGCCAAGGTCGATCCGGCCCGGGTGCAGGGTTTCCAGCGTGCCGAACTGCTCGGCGATGGTCAGCGGGGAGTGGTTGGGCAGCATCACGCCGCCGGCGCCGAGCCGGATGCTTTCGGTGTGCGCGGCAACATGGGCGATCAGCACGCTCGTCGCGGAGGAGGCAATCGAGGACATGTTGTGGTGCTCGGCGTACCAGACCCGGCGGTAGCCCAGTTTCTCGGCGCTCTGCGCCATGGCCACGCTGCCCGCGAAGCTCTCCGCCGCCGTCTGGCCCTTGCCGATGGTTGCCAGGTCAAGGATGGAGAGGGGAAGAGTCACGGTAAGTGCCGGCCTTTCAGAACGTTTCGCGGGAAGGTGCCGGCCGGGTTGCGGCGGGCACGGTTTGTATAACGACGGCGGCTGCCGGCTTATTTCTGTGACTTGCGGAATACTCAGCAGGCTGAGGAGGTTGCCGCCCCTATGAGCCTTGAGACAACGAACCAGCTGGAATTGTCCGCAACGATTGACCTGAAGGACCTCGGAACCGTGCACCGGCTCGGTTTTGGTGCCATGCGCATCGTGGGCGACGGCGTCTGGGGTGAGCCCGCCGACCGCCAGGCCGCCGTGGACGTGGTGCGCCGCGCCGTCGAGCTCGGCGTTGATTTCATTGATACCGCAGATTCCTACGGCCCGAACATCAGCGAGGAGATCCTTGCCGAAGCGCTGTACCCGTACAAGGACGGGCTGAAGATTGCCACAAAGGTGGGCTTCACTCGGACCGGTCCCGGCAAGTGGATCCCCGTGGGCCGTCCGGAATACCTCCGCCAGCAGACCGAACTGAGCCTGCGGAAGCTGAAGGTGGACAGCCTGGACCTGCTGCAGCTGCACCGGATTGATCCCAAAGTGGACGCCGACGAGCAGTTTGGCGTGCTCCGCGAGCTGCAGGACGAGGGCAAGGTCCGGGCGCTGGGACTGTCGCAGGTGAGCGTGGCGGAACTGGAAGCGGCCGGCAAGCACTTCACCGTTTCCACTGTCCAGAACCGCTACAACCTGACAGACCGGAGCTCGGAGGACGTGCTGCGGTATTCAGAGGAGAACGGGATTGGCTTCATCCCGTGGGCGCCCATTTCGGCCGGCGAGCTGGCGCAGCCGGGCGGGCCGCTGGACGAGGCGGCCAAGCGCCTCGGCGCCACCACTTCCCAGGTTGCGCTGGCATGGCTGCTGCGCCGCTCCCCCGTGATGATGCCCATCCCGGGCACCGGTTCGGTGAAGCACCTCGAGGAGAACATGGCCGCTGCTGGCGTCACGCTCGACGACGATACGTACGCCGAGCTCGAGGCCGCCGGCGAGTAGCGGGAGGGTCCAGCCAAAGCCCGTCCCGGCGAGGATGTGACCAAAGAAGTGGCCCGGTCTGGTGACCGGGCCACTTCCATGCTGCGCACGTCGTTGGGCGCTGCAGAAGCTACCGCTACTTCAGCTTGAAGTTAGCGCTGATGGATGAACCGTCCTTCCCCGTCATCGTCAGCTTGTAGCAGTTGCCGGCACCCGTGGGCGTCTTCCAGTTGTAGACGAACTGGCCGGCGATGGAGTCGTAGCGGAGGACGGTGTTTCCGGTGGCAACAACCTCGACGGCGTCCTCAGCAGCGCCAGACAAGCACTGGATTTTTGCTGCACTGAACTGCACCAGGCTGGGGTCAGTGAGTTCGGTGGTGCCTGCGAAGACCTCGAACTTGGCCGGAACCGTGCTGCCGGACTTGACGGTGTTCAGGACTCCGTTCATATCGATCGGCTGATAGAAGCCCTTGAGCGTCCATGCCTTGACCTCGTAGGACTGGGACACGGTAGTGCTGTTGCCGGCGCGGTCAACGGCTGTTGCGGTCAGGAAGTGCTTGCCAACTTCCGGGCCGTAGCCCGAGACGGTGCAGCTTCCATCAAGTCCTGAGCCCCCGTCGTCCGATGCCTTGCAGCCGGGGGCTGCGGGGGTGGCGCCGAAGTAGCTGTCACCGAGATTGGAGGTGAAGGAGACCGAAGGTGCCGTCTTATCGATGCTGAAGGTGGCCGACGTTGCCCCTTCAGGAGTGGTGTTACCTGCGCCGTCCGTGAACGCCGGGCTGTCTACTGACACCGCAGCGCCCTCGCCCGTGGTGGTCCTGGTCTGCATGGCGGAGGTGGGGCCGGAGAGGTCGTCGGTTCCCGTAAAGGTCGCGACCACGTCGGTCTTGTACCAACCGTTGCTGTTCGGCGACGTTGTGGCGCCGCTGTAGGAGACCTTCGGCGCCGTCTTGTCGATCTTGAACGACTTGGCAGTAGCACCGGCGGCCGTGGTGTTTCCGGCGTTGTCGACGAATGCCGGGCTCGCTACCTTCACCTCCGGCCCCTCGCCGGTGGAGAACACTGTCTGCGACGAAACAGGCAGTCCGGAAGTGGCATCCGTTGCGGTGAAGCGGGCCTCGACGTCGGACACGTACCAGTCGTTCGTCCCCAGGGTACCGCTTGCGACCTCGTCGTAGCTTACGTCCGGTGCTGTCTTGTCGATTTTGTAGGACCGGGACACCGCGCCAGCGGCCCGGGTGTTGCCCGCGATGTCCGTGAAGGCAGGGCTCTGGATGGTCACCGATTCGCCTTCACCGGAGGAGGTCACTGCCTGCGATGCGCTGAGGGGTCCGGAAATGAGGTCCGTTGCCGTGAAGTTGGCCTGGACGTCTGAGGTGTACCAGCCATTGGTGCCCAAGGTCCCCGTTTCATTGGTGTAGCTGACGTCGGGTGCGTCTTTATCGATCTTGAAGGTTTCCGAAGCAGCACCTGCAGGGGTGGTGTTGCCGGCGATGTCGGCGAACGCGGGGCTGCTCACTTGCACTGCGGCACCCTCACCGGAAGAGGCCACTTGCTGGGTTGAGGTAAGCAGTCCCGAAGTGGTGTCAGTTCCGGTGAAGGTGGCAAGGATGTCGGAGGTGTACCAGCCGTTCGTCCCGGCAGTTCCCGTGGCGTCCGTGTAACCAACGGTTGGCGCGGTGCCGTCCTTCTTGAGGTTGACCGTTTGGGTTGTTGCGGTTCCGCCGGCACTGGTGGCGGAGCAGGTGAAGTCGGCTGCCATCTGGTCTTCAGTGATGTTCTGGTCCTTGCAGCCCGTCATCTCCAAGGTGCTCGAAGAATCGCCTTCTGTTACCGTCCAGTCCAGCGCGACAGCGCTCTTGTACCAGCCATCGGAGCCGTCAGGGGTGGTGGGTGACAAGGTGTATGAGATGACCGGCGCCGAGCCATCGGTGATTCCGTAGGTGATGGAGCTGGCCGCGGTGAGGCCGCCCTTGTCGGTGTAGCTGCAACTGGCTTCCTGGACACCGATCCCGGTGGCGGCGTCCTGGCCCGAGATGGCACTCAAGGTTGCCGGGAAGGATTTGTTGCCGTCCTCCGTATCCGTGACGTTGCAGACCGCAGCGGGGACGTCACCCTTGGTGTAGGACTTACCGTTCATTGCTCCAGAGATGTTGAGGATGGGCGCAGTGTTGGAAGGCGCTGGTGCGGCCACGTTCACCGTGAAGGCTGCGGATGTGAGGTTGAAAGTGCCGCCGGTGTTGTTGCCCGCCTGGCTGGCGGTCACATTTGCAGATCCTGCGCCCACAGGCCTGATGGTCAGCACCTTGGTGTCACCGCAGGACGTGAAGGTGACGCTTGACGGGGAAACCGTGGCCACGGCGGCGTTACTGGAGGTGAGGTTCAGCGTGAGGGTGGTTGAGCCCGTCAGGTTACAGCCGCTCTTGCCGTCCCCTCCCGTGGGCGACACGGCGAGAGTGGTACTGCCGTTGGCACCTCCGACGTTGAGCGGCAAGACCTCTGCCGTGGCGTCGATAGTGGCGTCCAGATTGTTGAAGATGTCGTCAGCAAAGGCCACCCCGCCGCCTGCCAGCACCAGTGTTCCCGCCGCAACTGCCGCTGCCGCCCTGGTACCGGTTCGCCTCACCAGGCCCTTCCCCTCAGCTAAAGCTTTCCCACCTGGCGAATTCATCATGTGCTTCTCCTCAAGACCAAGTGCCCCACCGTGGGCGCAACGTACTTCAACGTATGGGCTGGCGAGGGTGCAGCACACGCGTAATCCCCCACCTGTCTTTGCTCCTTGAGTACTCGTTTTCTCAACCGGTACTCGAAGGGCACTACTTGGTTTAGCTGTTGGTACTCGCTCCGTAATGTGACCGCCGCGGTCCTCCGGTGACCTGCGGTTACTCCGCGTATCTCCGGGTTTCAGCGCCTTTGATTCGGTTGCTCGCGCTGCCGGATAGTTGCTGCAACGAGCACATTCCGTTGCATCCGCTACCACCCTCCAAGGAGGAATAATGCCCATTCTCAAGGCGAAACCGGCTGCTGCCGTGGCCCTCACCATCACCGCGCTGCTGGGACTGGCAGCATGCGCCGATCCGGGCGCGACGGCGGCGACAGCACCGACGTCGGGATCCTCCACCACGGCGGCAGGCAAGACTTTCAACCTGTCCCCGCAGCAGGACCGCTTCAAGGTCTCCGTGGACTCCGAGGCGGCAGCGCTGGTCCCCGAAGCCATCAAGGCCGACGGCAAACTCACCGTGGTGAGCACCGGCGGCACCGCCCCGCTCAGCACCTTTGCCACGGACAACAAGACCCTGATCGGCAGCGAGGTGGACATCGCCTACGCGGTGGGCGAGACACTGGGGCTGGAGGTGGAGGTCCTTCCCGTGGCCTGGGCTGACTGGCCGCTGGGCATTGAATCCGCCAAGTACGAGGCCGTGCTGTCCAACGTGACCGTCACCGAAGCCCGGAAGGAGAAGTTCGACTTCGCCACCTACCGGAACGACCTGCTGGGCTTCTACGCAAAGAGCGATTCGGACATCGGCGAGATCAAGGAGGCCAAGGATGTTGCGGGCAAGCGCGTCATTGTTGGCTCCGGCACCAACCAGGAAGCCATCCTGGTCCGCTGGGACGAGGAGAACAAGAAGAACGGCCTGAAGCCGGTTGAGTTCCAGTATTACGACGACGACTCCGCCTCCACGCTGGCCCTGCAGTCCGGCCGTGCGGACCTGACGTTCGCACCCAATGCCGGTTCTGCCTACAAGGCCGCCCTGGATGGCAAGAGCAAGCAGGTGGGCACCCTCAACGGCGGCTGGCCGCTGACCGCGCAAATCGCCTTCACCACCAAGAAGGACAACGGCCTGGCCGTCGCCGCCCAGGCAGCGCTGAACGAACTGATTGAAAACGGCACGTACGCCAAGATCCTGGACCGCTGGGGCCTGTCATCCGAGGCTATCCAGAAGTCCGAGCTGAACCCGGCAGGCCTGCCCAAGAAGTAAGCGGACCTGCCGACGAATGGATCCCCGCCTTGCCCTGACGGCGAGGCGGGGATTCTTCTGCGTTGCCAACGCCCCCAGTGCCTGACGCATATTCTGGGAGCAGCCCACCCCGATCATGGAGGAAGCCCATGCCCCACCCCGCCCGCCCCTTGCGCAAGCTTGGATTCCTCACGATCGGCCTCTTCGATCCGGCGGATCCCGGCCCGGGCCACCAATCCACCTTGGAGATCATCGAACTTGGCGAGCGGCTCGGATTCGACAGTGCCTGGCTGCGCCACCGCCACCTGCAGTTCGGCATCTCCTCGCCCATAGCGGTGATGGCCGCAGCCAGCCAGCGCACCACCAGGATCGAACTCGGCACTGCAGTGACACCGCTCGGGTGGGAAAACCCGTTGCGCCTGGCCGAGGACCTGGCCACCGTGGACCTGCTCGCCGGGGGACGGATCAATCCCGGGCTGAGCGTCGGGGAACCGATGAACTACGACACGGTGAAGCACGAGTTGTACCCGGATTCCTCCGAAGCTGAGGACTTCAGCTACGCCCGCATGGATCGGCTGGCCCGTTTGGTTGCAGGGGAACCGGTGCGGGATTTTTCCGGCAAGCAAGGTGTGGTCGAGGAATTTTCCAACCGGGTGGAGCCGCATTCTCCCGGGCTGAGGGACCGTCTTTGGTATGGAGCAGGCAGCACGAAGTCGGCAGTCTGGGCCGGGGAGCACGGGTTCAACCTGCTCTCCAGCAGCGTGGTCTTCCCCGAAGCGGACCAGGAGCCGGACTTCGCCCTCGTCCAGCAATCGCAGATCCGTGCCTTCCGGGAGGCGGCACAAGGACATGGGCCGGCCCGCGTGTCGCAGGGCCTGGTGGTGATCCCCACGGATTCGGCCTCGCCGGCACAGCGGGAGAAATACCAGCGCTACGTCGATGAACGCACTCCGCGCACCCGGGCGCCGCAGGGGCCCAAGGGCATGCTCTTCGCCCCGGACCTCATCGGCACCAGTGACGAAATCGCGGAACAGCTGTACGCCCACGCGGGATTCCAGGAAATCGACGAGGTGGCGTTCGCCCTGCCTTTCAGCTTTGACCATGAAGATTACGTCCAGATCCTGACCGACATTGCCGGCAGCCTGGGCCCCGCCCTGGGGTGGACACCGGCCGAGGGCCGGCAGTAGGCAGCGGACCGGGGCGTGCACCAGCCCGGTCCGGAAGTGCATTCGTGGCGGGTTTGGCAATAGTGTGGCGGGGTGGGGACAAACACCGTCAATGGCGAACAGATCGACAGACAGACACGCATTCTCGAAGCGGCGCTCGATCTGCTCTCCCGCCACGGTATTTCCGGCGTGAGCATGCGTGCCGTAGCGCGGGAAGCCGGCGTCGCCCTGGGCCTGGTGAACTACTACTACGACGATAAGACAAGCCTGATCCGCGCAGCCCTTCGCCGGGTGGACGAGCACGACCTCCTGCTGGTGGCACAAGACCCCTCCCTGCCCGCCGACGAACAGTTGCGCAAGGCCCTGCGGCGGGTTGCCGCCGCTGATCTCCTGACCACCCGATACCTGTCCCTGCGCCTGCACCTGTGGGCCCTCGCGCAGGCGGACGAGGACTACGCGCAGATCAACGCTGCCGCCTTTGACCGCTACATCGACGGACTCGCGGCACTGGTCTCCAACGCCCAGCCCGGACTGTCGTGGGAGGAATGCAGGGCAAGGGCAGCGGACATTGTGGTGATACAAAACGGGATGTGGCTGACCTCGCTTCTTGGCGTGGATAAGGAATCCATCAAGCGAAGCATCAGCCGTACGGAAGAAATCGCTTTCGCCCCGCTGCAGGCGCAGGATCAAGCCGACAGCAAGAGCTCAAGTCCGCTTCAGGAGAACTAAAACCACGCGCTTCCCGGCGCTGCCTCCGCCTCAGTCACATTGAACGCCTGTTCAAGAAAACTATTGAACAGGCGTTCAACATCGGCTACTGTCCTCCGTATGACTTACGCCACACCGTCTCCGGACGTGACAGCATCCACCCTTTTCATCAACGGTTCGTGGGAGCCGGCAGCGTCGGGCGCCGTCCGCCACATCCACAACCCGGCCGACGGCGAACTGGCCGCCACTGTCTCCGAGGCCGGCCGTGAAGATGCCGAGCGGGCCATCGCCGCCGCGCGTGCTGCCTTCGACTCAGGCATCTGGTCCAGTGTCCCGGCTCCCGAGCGTGGCACCTTCCTGCTCAAGGTCGCCGCCGAGCTGCGCGAGCGCCGGGAAAAGTTCGCCCGCGCCGAGTCACTCGATACCGGAAAGCGGATCATCGAAAGCCGCATCGACATGGACGACATCGCCGCCTGCTTCGAGTACTTCGGCCGGCTGGCGGGGCAGCAGTCGGGCCGCGTGGTTGACGCCGGGAACCCCACCGTGGCCAGCAAGATCGTCTACGAACCGGTAGGCGTCTGCGGCCTGATCACTCCATGGAACTACCCCCTGCTTCAGGCCGCGTGGAAGATCGCCCCCGCGCTGGCCGCAGGCTGCACCTTTGTCCTCAAGCCCTCCGAACTGACCCCCTCCACCGCCATCCTGGCCATGCAGCTGCTGCAGGACCTCGGCCTGCCGGACGGCGTAGCCAACCTGGTGACCGGACCCGGCGCTGAAGCGGGCGCACCGCTCTCCGAACACCCCGACGTCGACCTCGTCTCCTTCACCGGCGGCCTGGAGACCGGCAAGCGCATTGCCGCTGCCGCCGCCGGCACGGTGAAGAAGGTGGCGCTGGAACTGGGCGGCAAGAACCCCAACGTGGTGTTCGCGGACGCGGACTTTGACGCCGCCGTCGACAACGCTTTGAACGGCGCCTTCGTCCACTCCGGCCAGGTCTGTTCGGCGGGGGCGCGGCTGGTGGTGGAGGAATCGATCGCCGAACGCTTCGTTGACGAGCTGGTCCGCCGGGCACAGGGAATCCGGCTTGGCGGCCCGTTCGATGAAGCGGCCGAGACCGGCCCGCTGATCTCCGCCGCCCACCGCGACAAGGTCCACGCCTACGTCCAGCGCGGCATCGAGGAGGGGGCGAGGTTGCGGTGCGGCGGTGCGGCACCGGCCGGCGAGAAGTACGACGGCGGCTTCTACTACCAGCCCACAGTCCTGGACCGCGTCCAAAAGGGTATGTCCGTGGTCATCGATGAGGCGTTCGGCCCCGTTGTTACCGTCGAAACCTTCCGCACGGAGGACGAGGCTGTAGCCACCGCCAACGACACCATCTACGGACTGGCGGGTGCGGTCTGGACCCAGGACGCCGGCAAGGCACAGCGCGTGGCAGGCCGGCTCCGGCACGGCACCATCTGGATCAACGACTACCACCCCTACCTCCCGCAGGCCGAGTGGGGCGGCTTCGGCCAGTCCGGCGTCGGCCGCGAACTCGGCCCCACCGGCTTCGCGGAATACCAGGAGGCCAAGCACATCTACCAGAACACCAGCCCGCAGGTGACCGGCTGGTTCGCTGACCACGGCAAGGAGAACTAGATGCACTTCGACAACATCGAGGACCTCGGCGAGCGCGGGTTCGACTACCTTGTGATTGGCGGCGGATCCGCCGGAGCGGCTGTGGCAGCACGGCTGAGCGAGGATCCGGAGGTGACCGTTGCCCTGGTGGAGGCGGGCCCGGATGACCGCAACATCCCGGAAATCCTGCAGCTGGACCGCTGGATGGAGCTGCTGGAATCCGGGTATGACTGGGACTACCCCGTGGAACCGCAGGAGAACGGCAACTCCTTTATGCGCCACGCCCGGGCCAAAGTCATGGGCGGCTGCTCGAGCCACAACTCCTGCATCGCCTTCTGGGCTCCGCGGGAAGACCTGGACGAATGGGAATCCAAGTACGGCGCAGCCGGTTGGAATGCCGACGCCGCCTGGCCGCTCTACAAGCGGCTGGAAACCAATGAGGATGCCGGCCCGGACGCACCCCACCACGGGGACTCAGGCCCCGTGCACCTGATGAACGTGCCCCCGGCCGATCCTGCCGGCGTCGCGCTTTTGGATGCCTGCGAGCAGGCCGGGATCCCCCGCGCGAGGTTCAACACCGGAACCACGGTGGTCAATGGTGCCAACTTCTTCCAGATCAACCGCCAGGCGGACGGCACCCGCGCCTCCAGCTCGGTGTCCTACATCCACCCGATTATTGACCGGGAAAACTTCACCCTGCTGACCGGCCTCCGCGCCCGCCAGCTGGTGTTCGATGCGGACAAGCGCTGCACCGGCGTGGACGTGGTGGACTCGGCGTTCGGCCGGACCCACCGGCTCACGGCGCACCGGGAGGTCATCCTGTCCACCGGCGCCATCGACTCACCCAAGCTGCTGATGCTCTCCGGGATCGGCCCGGCGGCCCACCTGGCGCAGCATGGCATCGAGGTCCTGGTGGACTCCCCCGGCGTGGGCGAGCACCTGCAGGACCATCCGGAAGGCGTGGTGCAGTTCGAGGCCAAACAGCCCATGGTGCAGACCTCCACCCAGTGGTGGGAGATCGGCATCTTCACCCCCACCGAGGACGGCCTCGACCGCCCCGACCTGATGATGCACTACGGCTCGGTCCCGTTCGACATGAACACCCTGCGGCACGGCTACCCCACCACGGAGAACGGCTTCAGCCTCACCCCGAACGTCACGCATGCCCGCTCCCGCGGCACCGTCCGGCTGCGCAGCCGCGACTTCCGCGACAAGCCGATGGTGGACCCGCGCTACTTCACCGATCCCGAAGGGCACGACATGCGGGTGATGGTGGCCGGCATCCGCAAAGCCAGGGAAATCGCCGCCCAGCCGGCAATGGCCGAATGGGCCGGGCGCGAGCTGTCTCCCGGCGTCGAGGCCCAGACCGACGAGGAACTGCGGGACTACATCCGCAAGACCCACAACACGGTGTACCACCCGGTGGGCACGGTCCGCATGGGGCCGGTGGACGACGAAATGTCGCCACTGGATCCCGAACTGCGGGTCAAGGGCGTCACGGGGCTGCGTGTTGCCGACGCCTCCGTTATGCCTGAACACGTCACCGTCAACCCCAACATCACCGTCATGATGATCGGCGAGCGCTGTGCTGATTTGGTCCGCGCAGACCTCCGCCGCACCGGCCAGTCCGGCGAAACCATGGCCATCGAAGAAATGGAGCTCACCGCGTCCCTCGCCTGAGCGGCGGGGTCCGGCGGCAGGGCTTCCCCTCTCATGCCACGGCCGGCCGGTCATCACCATCGTGCTTTTCTGATCTAGGAGTCCACATGGCGGAACCCAGCAAGAGTATTGATTCAAGCGGCATGGACGAGTTTGGTTATACGCAGACCCTGGACCGGAGCATCGGCAAGTTTGCCAGCTTCGCGGCAGGGGTCAGCTACATCTCCATCCTCACTGGTGTTTTTCAACTGTTCTACTTTGGTTTTTCCATGGCCGGCCCCGCATATGCGTGGTCCTGGCCCCTCGTCTTCGCCGGCCAGCTGATGGTGGCGTTGTGTTTTGCCGAACTGGCAGGCCGCTACCCCGTGGCCGGATCGGTGTACAACTGGGCCAAGCGGCTTGCCTCCGGGACCTCGTCCTGGCTGGCAGGCTGGCTGCTGCTTCTGTCCTCCATCATGGCGTTGGGATCCGTGGCGCTGGCCCTGCAGATCACGCTGCCGCAGCTTTGGTCCGGCTTCCAGTTTGTAGGTGATGGCACGGGCCCGTACGACTTCGCGATGAACGGGGTGGTGCTGGCGACAATAATGATCACCATCTCAACCCTCATCAACGCGTTCGGCGTGAAGCTTATGACCAGGATCAACAGCATTGGCGTCTTCGTGGAGCTGGTGGCCGCGGTGCTGCTGATCCTCGCACTGGCCTGGCACGTGGTGCGGGGACCCGAGGTCTTTTTCGAGACCGCCGGATTCGGGGAAGGCCACGATCTTGGCTTCTTCGGTGTCTTCCTGATCGGCGCCATGGCGTCGGGTTATGTGATGTACGGCTTTGACACCGCAAGCTCCCTGGGCGAAGAGACCAAGGATCCCAAGCGCACGGCCCCCAAGGCCATCATCCGTGCCGTCACGGCGTCCTTTGTGCTCGGTGGCCTGATCCTGCTCTTCGGCATCCTTGCGGCACCGGACCTTGCCGATCCCAAGGTGGGAGCTGCCGACGGCGGCCTGCAGCATATTGTGCTCTCCGTCCTGGGTGGGCCTTTCGGCAAGGCCTTCCTGGCGTGCATTGTTGTGGCCGTGGTGGTCTGCACCCTCGCTGTCCACGCCGCAGCGATCCGCATGATGTTCGCCATGGCCCGGGACAACAACCTCCCGTTCAGCCGGCAGCTCAGCAAGGTGGACCCGGTCCGCAGGACCCCCACCATCGCCGCCATCGTGATCGGCGTGATCGCCGTCATCCCGCTGCTGGTCAACGTGATGCAGCCGGCCATCTTCACCATCCTGTCCAGCATCAGCATCGTCCTGATCTACCTGTCCTATTTGCTGGTCACCGTCCCGCTGCTCCGCAAGAGGCTGCAGAAGAAATGGCCCCTGGCGGACGACGGCTCCGAGCCCGGCTTCAGCCTGGGCAAATGGGGGCTGCCGGTGAACATCATCGCTGTCCTGTGGGGCGGCGCGATGACCCTGAACCTGGTGTGGCCCCGGCCGGAAATCTACAACTCCGTGCCCCCGTTCGAGTGGTACCTGCAGTGGGGCGGGGTGATCTTCGTGGCAGCCGTCACCGGCGGCGGGGCCCTGTTGTACCGGCTGAAGATCCGCCATAAGACGGGGGTGCTGGCCGAGCATGCGGCGGCCGTGGCCGCCCACCCGTCTTCGGGGCCTGAGCGGCGCGAAGCTTCCGCTGAGTCCCAGGCAGTGGACGCCACAGTGGCTTAGAGCGGCAACATCCACCAGTCACCTCAGAAGGGTCGACGGCGGCACTCACCCGAGTGCCGCCGTCGGCCCTTTTCCCGCACTACTCCATACTCGTAATAAGCATTTATTTATGCTTGTAATGAACGTCGAGCTATGTAACGATGGTCACATCACCTCAAAAGAGAAGAGAAACGCCAGTGAAGGTCCACATGAACTCAGTCCGCAAACTTAGGGTCCACTGGCCCATCAGCGCCGAGACGTTCGGGCAGATAACGGCCGGCGAGGTGGCGGCCTTGACGAAGGACAAAGGGCTTGCCACGTTGCTTCAGGTTGTGGAGCAGTTCCAGGATCTGGGGGATTTCGGCAACTACAAGCATGTCTTCGAATCCGGGGTTGGCTTTGAGGGTTTCACGTGCGCCGCTGGAGCTACCCCCACGCTGGGAGAAGTGGGAGAACAAACCTTCTCGCCGACTTTCGTTTACACCACTTACTTCAGTGCCGCCCTTGATGACGCTGTGGTGGAACAGTTCGTTCGGCAGATCGTGGATATCCATCCATGGGAGCTGCCCGTTATTGAACTGACAGGGCCGGTGAGTGTTGCGGCCGGCGCCCAGGTTGAAGACTGTGAAGGAGCGGTGGCATCTTGACAGGAACCACTGCCGTTGGCATTTGGGCTGGCCTGCAGTCCCTGCTCCAGGGCGCGTCTTTTACTGATCTGACTCATTCGTTCCACCCGGGCCAGCCACATTTCCCGGCCTTCCCGAATGAAGTGCGGGAAGCACTTTTCGATGTGGAGAAAGGCGATGGCTTTACTGCCCATCGCTACTCGATCGTTGGGCAGTGGGGAACTCACGTTGATCCGCCGTCCCACTTTATCCGTGGAGGCAGGACACTGGATCAGATTCCGGTGGAGGAGATGATCCTTCCACTTGTAATTCTGGATATTACTGACCGCGTGAGCGGCAACCCCGATGCCACCCCCGTCCTGAAGGATGTTCAGGATTGGGAGGGCCGGAACGGCGCCATCCCGGAGGGTGCCTTCGTGGCCTTGCGCACCGGTTGGAGCAGGCGTTGGCCGGACCCGGAAGCAATGGCTAACCGGGATGCCGGGGGCTTGAGCCACACGCCCGGCTGGTCCCAGGAGGTGCTTGCCTTTCTGATTGGACAGCGGTCCGTTGCCGCCGTGGGCCACGAGCAAACCGACACAGATCCCGGTCTTGCCACGTCCATGCAGGACTTCAGCCTCGAGACCTACGTTCTGGCGCAGGACCGCTGGCAGATCGAACTTCTGGCCAACCTGGACGGACTTCCGGAAGCCGGTGCTGTAGTCGTCGCAACCTGGGCTAAGCCTCTGGGTGGCAGTGGCTTCCCGGCAAGGGTGTTCGCCATCTCCTGAAACAGTGGCTCGTCTAGAATCGGACGTATGTCAAAGATGTCCAGCATGGGCCGGGGAATCATGGCCGTTCTGGCAGCGGGATCGCGGCATGCACAGGGGTTTCCCGGGGGAACGGTAGCTGACATTGCCGCAGATCTGGGTAAGGATCGGAGCCAGGTGTCGCGCAGCCTGCGCACTGCCGAGCTTGAAGGCTTCCTGCGCCGCACATCGCAGCGCGGCTTCGCCTTGGACTGGTCGCTGTACACGGACGCGCAATTGCTGTCCGGGCGGCGCCTGGAGATTGACGGTGCCGCTGCCCTCAACAGCCTTGCCCGGCAGACCGACGAGGGCTGCTTCCTTGGCGTGCTCAGCGGAAACAGCACGGTCACCATCGGTGAAAGTGTCCCGGAGAGCAGCAACATGGTGGGGTCCTGGCTGGGCAGGCCCTACCCCGCCTACTGCAGCGATGCCGGCCAGGCGCTGTTGTGGGAAGCGTCGGACGAGGAAGTGCATACCGTCTTTTCCGGTGTCGAGTTTGTCCGCCATGGACCAAATACGCCGACCAGCGTGGAGGACTTCCTGGCCCGGTTGAACCAGGCGCGGTCGCGCGGGTACTCCATCGTTGACGAGGAGGCGGAACCGGGCCTCTACTCGCTTGCCGTGCCTATTCGGGACTTCAAGGCAGACGTCGTGGCCGCCCTGCAGATTGTCGGCCCCAAAGTGCGACTGGAACCCCGGCAAAAAGATTGCGCGGAAGTTCTGATGGTGCAGGGAAAGCAACTGGAGGAGGCCCTGGGCTACGTTGCCGAGAAGCTTGGCGCGTAGCCTTTGCCCAGGGACGGGTCAGGCGATGGGGCGAACTTTGTCAGCTCGACAGCGCGGTCACTTGCAGAGGATCGCGCTGATCTAAAGGCACCGAACCAAGCCGTCCGGCAGCGTCAGCCAGGACCGCAGCGATATGTGTAGCGTTCGATGCCACAGCGGCGCGGCCGCCAAGGACACTGAGCGAGGCCACGATGCCTCCGCCTGCCTCGCGGATGGGGACCGCCAGTTCAGCAATGCCATGCTCGAATTCCTCCACTGCGGCAACATATCCGATGCCGCGGTCGCGAACCATCAGTTCCCACACTTCGGTTGTGGAGTGTGCAGCCTCGGGGCCTCCAACACCAATGAAATTCACGTCTTTGAGCAGCGCCTGAACTTCTCGTTCCTTGTAATCCCATAACAGGGCACGCCCTGCCCCAGTGCACCAGACAGGTGTCACCATGCCGGGCTTCACGAAGCCGCCTGCCACAGCATCGGTGCTGGAGGCCCGCAGCAGGATGACGCGATATCCATCAAGGACGGAAATGCGGGCTCGATGCCCCACCACAGCGCCGAGCTGCTCCAACTCTGTCGCGGCCGCCCGCACCCAGCCTGTATTAAGGGAGGCACCAAGGCTGAAAAACCGCGGCCCGACGCGGAAGGGGCCGCGGTCCTGGCGCTCCAGCAGCCCCAGATCGCATAGTTCCCGTGTCAGGCGGGAAACCCTGCTCTGCTCCATTTGCAGTTCGGCGGCCAGCTGCGAGACCCCGGAAAGTTGCCTGCCGGATTTCTCCCGGTCGGCAACCAGCCGCACTATCCGAAGTCCCTGTGCCATCGATGATGCTTCCGGGGAGGTATCCACCGTTATTGCTCCTTCCGCCAATCCAGCCTATCCCGGGGCAGGCACTATCCCGGCTGGCCAGGAAGGATTGGATAGCGGTCTCACCTGGACAAGAACAGGCGGTATAGGGGCGCAGCCGAAGCTGCCGGCCCCCAATACCGCCCTATAGGTGCTAACGGTCAGGACACTCTCTCAAGGCTGACTTTGCGCCCGTACCTGAGGTAGAAGAATCCATAGCAGGCAGCCACGAAGGGAATGCCGAAGTAAAGCGCGGCGACCTGCGTGGGATCAAATGCGATGCCAACCAGGGAAACTACGCACAGGGTGAATGCCAGGATGGGCACGAGCGGGAACAGCGGCGCCCTGTAGGCGAGGGCGGAAACGTCGCCGCCGTTGCGGACGAAAGCGCGGCGGTGGAAGAAGTGTGAGGCGGTGATGGACATCCAGACACCCACCACGGCGAATCCTGCCACGGAGACCAGGACCAGGTAGACCGTCTCTGGGGCAACCACGCTGCTGATCAAGGAGGCGACACCGCCCACCATGCTCACCGAGAGCGCGATCAGCGGGATACCGCGGCCTGTCAGTTTTTTGAAGGCGCGGGGTGCGTGGCCTTCGTCGGCGAGGGAGTAGAGCATGCGGGCGCAGGAGAAGAGGCCGCTGTTGCCTGCTGACAGGAGGGCGGTGATGATGACGAAGTTCATGACGTCGGCAGCGAACGGAAGGCCGATGGAGGAGAAAACGGTGACGAACGGGCTCTCGGCCAGGCCTACCTCGCTGTAGGGGATGGTGGCCGCTATGACGGCGATGGCACCAACGAAGAAGATGAGCAGGCGGATCACGGTGGTGCGCATGGCCTTGGGGATACTGGTGGCGGGGTCCCTGGTTTCGCCTGCTGCAACGCCGATCAGTTCCGAACCGGAGAAAGCGTAAAAGACCGCAAGTGCGGTGACCAGGACGCCGGTGAAGCCGTTGGGAAACAGGCCGGCCTCGGTGGCGAAGTTCTCAAAGAGGAAGGGGTGTTCTCCCCCGCCGCTGAGCGGGTGGAACCCGAACAGGGCGGCGCCGCCCAGGACGATGAGCCCGATAATTGCGGCGACCTTGACGATGGCGAACCAGAACTCGGACTCACCGAAGAACTTGGCAGAGACAGCGTTGAAGCCGAAGAGGACCGCGGCGAAGACCAGGCACCAGACCCAGACGTCGACGTCCGGAAACCAGCGCTGCATAAGCAGGCCGGAGGCGGTGAATTCGGAACCGATGGCCACGGCCCAGCAGAGCCAGTACAGCCAGGCGGTGGCGAATCCGGTGGCAGGGCCGATGGAGCGTGCGGCGTAGATGTGGAAGGCGCCGGAAACCGGGTACGCGATGGCGAGTTCACCGAGGCAGGCCATCACCAAGTACACAACGAACGCACCTACCAGGTAGGCGATCACCGCGCCGAGCGGGCCCGCCTGGGAGATGGTGTAGCCGGAGCTGAGGAACAGCCCGGAGCCGATCACGCCGCCCATGGCAATCATCACCAGGTGGCGCGGGCCCATGGAGCGTCGAAGTCCGGGCTCTGCAGCGGGCGGCGAGTCGGGTTGTTGGTCAAGAACAAGGGGAGTTGGGGGTTGCAAGAGTGCCTCCGGTGTTGAAAGGGGTGGGGCATGTATGGCGCATCGCTCCTGGTGACCGGATTGGCTCGGGAAGGACTGTGCACCGATGGTGATGAAGGTAACACCAAATGGGGCGTTTAGTCATCAAAAACATAAAATTATGTCTATGTTGCGCAGATGTTACTTTCCCGTGGACTGTCACTTCGTACTCATCCTGGTCGGTTCGACATCGATTTCGGGCAGATGCACATGGCTGCCCTGACGCCAACAGGACACAGGATGGGAGCACTGACGTAACAAACTGAAGGAGCATGATGACCACCTACGACATTGCCCTGATCGGATTCGGCGGCGTAAACCGGACCTTGGCCGAGTTGATCGCCACCCGTGGAGAAGACCTCCGACAACAGCTGGGCTTCGGGCTCCGGGTGGTGGCCATAACGGATCTGCGCCTCGGTTCGCTGGTGCAGGACGAAGGAATAGACCTGGCCATGGCCCTGGGTCTGGGCACAGGCAGCGAGACGTTCGCTGAGCATGGCGGATCAGCTGAGCCGGACAATGAGCGCGTGATCCGCAGCTGCACCGCTGGCATCATCTGCGAAGCGACCTTCACAAACCCGGACGACGGCGAACCGGCAGTCTCCCACGTGCAGTGGGCTTTGGAGTCCGGCAAGAGTGTGTGCACCACCAACAAGGGCCCGGTAGCACTGAGGGGAACCGAGCTGACCGAACTCGCGGAGCGGAACGGCGTGCACTTTGAGTTCGAGGGTGCTGTCATGAGCGGCACCCCAGTCATCCGGCTGGCGAAAAAGATGTTTGCCGGCCTGAAGCTGAACGGCTTCGAAGGCATCCTGAACGGCACCAGCAATTATGTGCTGGGCAGAATGGAAGCCGGACTGGCCTTCGACGAGGCCGTCAGCGAAGCTCAGCACCTCGGTTATGCAGAGGCGAACCCGGCTGCAGACATCGAGGGCTATGACGTGCAGCTCAAGGTTCTGATTCTCGCCAATGAACTCCTCGGAGCGCGCATCCAGCTGGCCGACGTGCAGCGGCAGGGTATTTCCGGCCTGACACCCGAGAATATCCGCGAGGCAGCACGCGAAGGCCTGCGCTGGAAACTGGTGGGGTCAGCAGAACGCAAGCCTGACGGAACGGTAACGGCCGCCGTCGGACCGGTTGCCCTGCCCCTGGATCACGGCCTGGCAGGTATCTCCGGCGCTACCAACGCAGTATCCTTCAGCACTGATCTCCTCGGTCCGGTAACGGTCTCCGGACCTGGAGCCGGGCGGATGGAGACAGCATACGCACTGCTCTCGGACATCATTGCCATGCATGCCAAGCAGAACCGGGTGGCCGCGCATGTATAAGACGAGCGTGGAAGCCATGGAGGAGGCATTGCCTTCGTTCCACGAGGTAGAAAGCCCCTACGACGGGACGATTGTGGGCGCAGTCCCGCTCACATCCCTGTCTGCCGTGGAAGAAGTCCTCAACGTCGCCCGCGAAGGTGCCCGAAGGGCCCGGACACTGTCCCGCCATGCCCGCGGAAAGATCCTGGACACTGCTGCGGCGGACATTGAGGAGCGGTGCGAGGAGTTCGCGCGGACTATTACCTCCGAAAGCGGCAAAACCATCCGACAGGCCCGCAAGGAAGTCCGGCGGGCAGTTAATACACTTCGTCTGTCGGCAGCCGAAGCCCGCAGAAACGCCGGGGAAATGATCCCCTTTGATTCCTACGAGGGCTCAGAGGACAGGACGGGCTGGTATTCACGTGAACCGCTGGGGATCATAGCCGCGATCACCCCCTTTAATGACCCGTTGAACCTGGTGGTGCACAAGATCGGCCCGGCCATCGCCGGCGGCAACGCGGTCATTCTCAAACCTTCCGCGCTGACTCCTTTGTCAGCGCAACTGCTCGCGGACACACTTGCCAAGGCCGGCCTTCCCGAAGGCATCCTCAGTGTGGTCCACGGGGGCCGGGAGGTGACTGAAGCCATGATCAAGGCCCGTGACGTCAGGATGGTGTCCTTCACCGGGGGCTTCTCGACCGGCGAGAGCATCGCACACACCGCAGGGCTGAAAAAGCTTTCCATGGACCTGGGCGGAAATGCGCCGGTGATCGTGATGGCAGATGCTGACCTCGACTCCGCAGTGCAATCCTGCGTCTCTGGTGCCTTCTGGGCTGCAGGGCAAAACTGCGTTGGAGTGCAGCGCATCCTCATCGCCCATCCCTTGTATGCCAGGTTCCGCCACCGTTTCCTGCAGGAAACTGCCCGCCTGGTCGCCGGAGACCCACGTGAGGAGCACACCGATGTTGGTCCAATGATCAACGGCCGTGCCCTGAGCCAGCTCAAAGCAAAGCTGGATGAGGCCATTCACGGCGGTGCTGCCTGCCTCGCCGGTAACACCTACGAGGGCAACGTGCTTCAGCCCACGGTTCTGGAGAACGTTCCAGCCGCCAGCAGGATCTGGCAGGAAGAAGTATTCGGTCCGGTGGTCATGCTCCAGCCGTTTGACACCTTTGACGAAGCAGTAGAGGTCGCAAATGCCATCGAGTTCAGTCTTCACGCGGGGATATTCACGAACTCGCTGGACACAGCCATGGACGCCGCGAGGCGTCTTGACGCAGGAGGAGTCATGATCAACGACTCCTCGGACTACCGTTTTGACGGTATGCCTTTTGGTGGTTCCAAGTACGGCAACATGGGCCGCGAAGGCGTCCGCTTCGCCTACGAGGAGATGACTCAGCCAAAGGTCATCTGCATCAGGCGCTAACAGGGTTTTGGAGGGACGGGACTTCCCGTCCCTCCAAAGACTGATGGACCGGCAAGCAGCCCGAACATTCCTGGGCTCCGCGGTCGGGCGGACGCCGGAGATTGACATGCCCCGGGAGCTAAAGCGCCGGCCTGGCCCCGCCAGGACTCCGCCGGACATAGCTGGACAGAGTCATCGCAGTGACGGTGTCCGTTACCCCGGGAAGCGCAGCTATCTGCTCCCAAATATCCTGAATCCGCTCCAGCGACCGCGCCTCGACGCGCACCAACAGATCAAAATCCCCGCTTACCACGTCGCAAAGAACAACCTCCGGGATGGACTGCAGTACAGCGATTACGTCTGAACCGCGGACCCGGTCCTTCCGGTAGATCATAAAAAATGCGGAGACGGCACCCTGGCCCGGCGTACCCGAAACGATGGTGTAACCCTGGATGTACCCCTGCCGTTCCATCCGATCAATCCGCTGCCGCACGGCGTTCCGGGAAAGCAGGACCTTCGAGGCCAACTCCGCATGGCTGACACGGGCGTTCTTCATGAGTTCCGAAAGGATTCTCTGATCGATCTGGTCAAGGCTTGCTCGATCCATGTTCACCCTTCAAAGCCAGAAATTCCGCCAACACCCATGAACCAGAAACGGCTCACAGACCTAAGGGCCCAAAGACTGATGATACTTCCGCAACAGCAGAACCAGACCGCAGCGATCCCGTTCAACTGCGTTCTGTTCGGCATGGACGGAACCCTCCTGGATTCGGCAGCAGGGGTGATAGCCAGCGCCGCCAAGGCGTTGGCGGCAGTGGGCGCACCCGTGCCCTCCCTGGAAGAAATGCGGCTATATGTAGGCCCGCCGATGATCGAATCCTTCCGAGGACCAGCCGGCCTTGACGAGGAAACCGCGCAGAAGGGTTGTTGGCCGGGGACCGCTCTTATGTGGGACCACCAAGCATAGTTAGTCCGTTTCAGGCCTTCGCGCAAGAATGGCAGCCATCGTCTCAGGCGTCCAACGGACTCACAGCTCCGCAAGCGGAAGAGCGGGACATCCGGAGCTGGAACGATGCCGCCAAGTGCGGAACTTACAGCCGCTGCTCCCCCACCGTCAGCCGCAGCCTGACAGTCCCACGCAAAGGTCCGACGGCGGCACCCACCCCGGTGCCGCCGTCGAGCGTTCCAAGGTAGCGGCGTGAGGTAAGAACCCAGCGCCGCAACCATCCGCGGAGGCGGCCCGCGCTCATGACGCCCGGACCGCCTCAGCTGCTTCATCGGCCGAACGCACCGGCGTCTCCAGCCCAAGATTCTCGCGGAGAGTCTTCCCGGCGTACTCGGTGGGGTAGACGCCGCGTTCCTGCAGTTCCGGGACCAGGTGGTTCACGATGTCGTCCAGGCCCGTAGGAATGAGCCACGGTGAAATGTTGAATCCGTCCACCGCACCCACCCGGGCGTATTCCGCCAACTGGTCCGCAACGGCTGTATACGAGCCCGTGAAGGTGGCATCGATGCGGGCTGTCTTCGAGGAAACGAACTGGCGGATGGAGAGCCCCTTGTCCTTGGCCTCGGCCCGCCACTGGTCCGCCAGTTGCCGCGCCTTCGCACCGTGGAAGCCGCTGCCGCGCGTCTCGGAGGTCTCCTCCACCACGGGGTCTATCTCCGGCAGCGGCCCGTCCGGATCGTATTCGGACAGTTCGCGGCCCCAGAACTGCTCCAGGTATGCGACGGCCTGCTGCGGCCCGATCTGCAGGCTCCGAACCCACTGCTTCTTCGCCAAAGCCTCCTCAGCCGTGGGCGCGAGGATGAATTCACTGGCCGGCATGATCTGCACGGCGTTGGCGCCCCGGCCCGCAGCCAGCGAGCGCTCCACCAGGTCCTTGCGGAACTTCACGGCGTCGTCGAACTTGGGGTGGGCGGAGAAGATGACGTCCGCCTGGCGGGCGGCAAAGTTGCGGCCTTCCGGGGAGTCGCCGGCCTGGAAGAGCACCGGCCGGTACTGCGCGCTCCGCGGCAGGCGCGGCGTCACGTCCACCGTGTAGTGCTGCCCCTCATGGAGCACCCGGCGCGCGGGCCCGTCCGCGGTTTCCCAGGAATCCCAGATCCGCTTGGCCGTCTCCACAAACGCCTCGGCGTGCTTGTAGCGGTCAGCGTGGTCCAGGTATCCCCCGCGGCGGAAGTTCGCGCCGGTCCAGGCGTTGTCCGTGGTTACGATGTTCCACGCCGCCCGGCCGCCGGAGATCAGGTCAAGGGACGCGAGCCGGTGCGCCAGGTCGGCGGGATCGTTGTACGTGGTGTTCTGGGTGGCCACCAGCCCGATGTTTTTGGTCACCGACGCCAAGGCGGCGAGCATGGTCTGCGCATCAGGCCGACCCGCCACATCCAGAGCGTGCGGGCGGCCAAGGTGTTCACGCAGCCGGAGCCCCTCGCCCAGGAAGAAGGCGGCGAACAACCCGCGCTCGGCGGTCTGCGCGATGCGGCGGAACGACTCAAAATCCGTCTGCGAGCCGGATTCGGCCGCCTTCCAGATGGTCCCGGAGTTCACGCCCTGGAAGAAGATGCCGAACTGGATCTTGCCCGACGGCGTGAAGACCCCGGATTTAGCACGGTTGTGCGGTGTCATGGTTATTCCCCTTATTTTCCGGCGCCAGCGGCGGCGGATGCGTAGCTGCTGGCCGGGCGCACCAGGCCCAGCAGGTCACGGAAGGTGCCGTCCTGCACAGGCGGCCGAAGGGCGCCCCGGCGCCGAAGCTCCGGCAGCACCAGCCGGGAAAGTTCGTCCAGTTCCAGCGCGAGCGACGCCGGATGGAGACGGACGCCGTCGGCCTCCCTCAGCAGCTCCGCAAGGAAGTCCACGAGGCCTGCAGCGCTGCCGGCGTACCGTGCTCGGCCGCCGTCGAACCCTGCTTGGTTCGAACCGACCAGCCGCTCAGCCGCGGCCTGTCCGCGCGTGTCCAGGACGACGTCGAGCTCGGCGATGACTGCCACGGACTCCCCCAGCCGCTCCCGGACATCCCGCACCTCGGCGGCGAGCAGTTCAGGCGTCGGCGCGGTGGCGAGCACAGCGTCAACCGCGTCGGCCGGAACCTGCCCCGGGCCCACCAGCGAGGCCCCGGCAATCACCGGCAGCTGTCCCTGCAGCGGCCTCGGGATGATGGACGGGCCCTTGACCGAGTACGCGGGCCCGGCAAAGTCCGCCGGAGTTTCAAAGTCCGCATAGTGCAGCTTGTCCACATCGATGTACCGGCCCGTGGCGACGTCGCGGATCACGGCGTCGTCCTCCCAGGAATCCCACAGCCGGCGGGACACCTCAATCGATGCCGCGGCTTCCTGCCCCAGCGCGGCCCCGGCAGCAAAAGAGCGTCCGACGGCGGCAGCAGCCTCAGGTGATTCCGCTGCGGTGGCGATCCACCCCGCACGGCCGCCCGACACATAGTCGAGGCTCGCAAGCTGGGTGGAGACGTGGAACGGTTCGGTGTAGACGGTATCCACTTCCGGGACCAGGGCGATGCTGCGGGTCACGGGCCCGGCGAAGGCCGCCCGCTGCAGCGCGTTGGCCCGGCCCGGAACCGGCGCATCGGTGAAGGTGGCTGCGTGGAACCCGGCCGATTCAGCTGCGAGGACGGCTTCGCCAAGGCTCGCGAAGTCCCCGCCGTCCCACCCGGCGCCATCGAGTTCGATGGCAAGAAACCCCGGCTTGATCGATGAAGTGCTCACTGCTGGTCCTGACGTTCGTAGGGAATCTTCTCGCCGGCTTCAACGGCCACCGGCAGCCTGTTTTCCGCAGGCGGCAGCGGGCACGTAGCCAAGTCTGTGTAGGCGCAGGGCAGGTTGACGGCTCGGTTGAAGTCGAGCACCACGGACCCGTCCGCAGCAGGCACCACGGACAGCGAACGGTTGGCCGCATAGGTGGTTTTGCCGGAGGTCTGGTCCGTGAACAGCACCGACAACGAGCCCGGCGCGTGCCCGTTGAATGCGGTCAGCGCCAGCTCCTGGCCGGCCAGCTTGAAGCGGATCTCACCCGGCGCCTCATAGACATGCTGGATGCCTTCGACGGCGGCACCCACCGTGGTGGAACGCGGCGCCTCGAACGGCACGTAGGTTCCACGGACAGCATAGGCAGCATCGGGTGAGTAGGCGGGCGTGCCCTGGTAGTCCCGCAGCAGCCCGTGCTCCGGGTTCCGCGGCCGCACAATGTACTCGCCGCCGCGCTTGGCCACCTCGATGACGGTATCGCCGGCGACCAGATTGATCCCGCCGCGCTCGTCAATGGGCCCGAATTCGAGCGCTGCCCCGGCGGCGGTGTTCAGCTCCTTGCCGTCCCGCTGCAGAGTTTCACCCGGTTCGAGGACTACGCGGACGACGTCGGCCTCCACACTCCAGGTGCCGGGGGCACCTTCCAGCCGGGCGGCTTCGCTGCCCAGCCAGTGCAGGTGGGTCACCGCCAGGAAGCCGTGCGGATGGGCGCGCTGGCGTTCGTGGGCAGCATGCCATTCCTGCCAGTCGGCGTCGAAGGATTCGAGGGCGGTTTCAGTATGTAGTGCGTTCATGATGCCTTTCCTGAAGGGGCCGCGGTGGCCGTGGCCTGGGCGGCCGCGAAGCTTTCCTCGGTGATGGTCTTCGACTCCGGCAGCGCCTCCTCGGACAGGCCCCAGCGCTCCAGCACCTTGGCATAGGAACCGTCCTTGATCGCGGAGTTGAGGGCCTCGGTGATGACCGGTGCCAGGCCGTTGCCGCGCAGGGTGGTGGCGGCCACCAGGGTTTCGGACGGCCAGCCCGCGTTGACCTTGCCCACCACTTTCAGGTCGTCGCGGGTGTTTTCCCTGTACACGGTGGACGGGTAGGGCGCGATGTTCAGGTCGGTGCGGCCGGAGGACAGCGCCAGTATGGTGTCGGCGTCGGAGGAGTAGTACTGCAGGGTGGCCGGTGCCTTGCCCTTGCTTTCCAGCTCCTTGTTCCAGGCCAGCAGGATCTTCTCCTGGTTGGTCCCCGACCCCACGGACACCTTCAGCCCGGAGATGTCGTCGGCGCCCTTGATGTCATAGGTAGAGGACTTTTTCGCTTCAAAACCCATAAACGCCGCCCGATAGCTGGCGAAGTCGAACAGCTTCACCCGGTCCTTGTTCACGCCCACGTTGGAGAACACCGCCTCGAAGTCGCCCGACTGGGTCTTCAGCGGCCAGTTCTCCCAGGACGTCACCTGGACATCCAGCTCCAGGCCCAGCTTGTCCGCCACCAGCTGCGCAATGTCCAACTCGGAACCGATCGGCGTCTTGTCATCGGTGGCGTGGAAGGACAGCGGGATGGAGCCGGCGGTGGTGGCAACGGTGAGCTTGCCGTCCTTGCCGATCAGTCCGGGGACCTTGGCGGCGAGCGCCGCATCCTTCTCGGCACGGAGGCGCTGCTGGTCGGGCGACGTGTTGTAAACCACGCCGTTGCGTGCCGCCGTCGTCTGCGCTCCTCCGCTGGCGGAACCGGCAGCTGTTGCGCCGGGATCAGCGCAGGCCGCGAGCGCAGCAGCGGACAGAAGGACGACGGCGGGCAGCGCCAGCGAGCGCACGCTGAGGTGGCGGCGGGAAGGGCCGGTGGGAAATGCCATGGGAGGAATCCTTTAGATGTTGAAAGCCGGCTCGAGCACTTTGGAGAAGAAGCTCCGGGTGCGCGGTTCCTGCGGGTTGGTGAAAATCTGCTCCGGGGTGCCCTGTTCCACGATCTGCCCCTGGTCCATAAACACCACGGTGTCCGCCACATCGCGGGCGAAGCCCATCTCGTGGGTGACGATGATCAGGGTGGTGCCGGATTTTGCGAGTTCGCGGATGACGTCCAGCACCTCGTTGACCAGCTCCGGGTCCAGGGCCGAGGTGGGCTCGTCGAACAGCAGGATCTTGGGGTCAAGGGCGAGCGCGCGGGCGATGGCCACGCGCTGCTGCTGGCCGCCGGAAAGCTGGCGGGGGTACGCGCCCGCCCGGTCCTTGAGGCCCACCCGGTCCAGGAGTTCCAGGCCGCGGCGCCGGGCCTCCTCCTTAGAGCGACCCTGTGCGACGACAGGGGCTTCGGCCACGTTTTCCAGCGCGGTCAGGTGCGGGAACAGGTTGAAGTTCTGGAACACCATGCCGATTTCGGTGCGCTGCTTCAGAATCTCCTTCTCCCGCAGCTCGTGCAGCTTCTGGCCCCGGACTTCGTAGCCCACCAGTTTCCCGTCAATGGAGATGTAGCCGCCGTCCACCTTTTCCAGGTGGTTGATGGTGCGCAGCAGGGTGGACTTGCCGGATCCGGACGGACCCACAATGACGGCCACGCCGCCCGGCTCCACGGTGAGGCTGACGCCCTTGAGGACTTCTGTGGCGCCGAAGGATTTGTGGACCTTGGTGATTTCCACCAGGCCGCGGGTGGCAGCAGTGCTTGCCGGCGCTTCGGCAGTTGCGGTTGCGGTGCTCATCGTGCATTCCTTGCGTTGTTGGCCACGGCGTGGGTGGCGAAGAATTTGCGGGCCTTCTGCAGGGGCGTCAACGGCAGGTTCCGCACCGCGCCCTTGGAGTAGTGCCGTTCGATGTAGTACTGGAACACGCTCAGCACGGACGTGATCACCACGTACCAGAGCGTGGCCACTAGCAGCAGCGGCAGGACTTGCTGGGTGCGGTTGTAGATGACCTGCACGGTGTAGAACAGCTCGGAGTAAGCCAGGACATAGACGATGGACGTGCCCTTGACCAGGCCGATGATCTCGTTGAACGCGGTGGGCAGGATGGCCCGCATGGCCTGAGGCAGGACGATCCGCGTTGACCGGCGCCAGGCCGGGATGCCCAGCGCGGCCGCGGCCTCCAGCTGGCCCTGGTCCACGGAAAGGATGCCGCCGCGGATGATCTCGGCCGAGTAGGCGGCCTGGTTCAGGGTCAGTCCCAGCACTGCTGCCGCAAACTGGCTGATCAGTGTGGTGGTCTGCACCTCGAAGAACCGGACATCGGTGAACGGGATTCCCAGGCTGATCTTCTCGTACAGGTAGCCCAGGTTGTACCAAAGGAGCATCTGGACCAGCAGCGGCGTGGACCGGAAGATCCAGGAGAACGTCCAGGAAACGGAGACCAGCAGCGGCGACGCGGACAGCCGCATCAGCGCCAGGATGAACCCCAGCACAAAGCCGAGGATGCCTGAGATCGCGGTCAGTTTCAGGGTCTCCAGCAACCCGGCGATGACGGACTGGGCCGTGAACCACTGCGCCACAACACCCCATTCCCAGCGGGGATTCGTGGCAAGGGACCAGGCGACGGCCAGGACGCCCAGGGCCACAAATGCCGTGCCCACCCAGCGCCACGGATGCTTTGCGGCCACCACGCGGAAGGCCGAGTAATCCGTGGCTACACGGGCGCTTCCGCCTTTCGGCGGGTTACCGCCGGAGCCGGAAGGGGCTGTTTCCGCAGTGGCAGCCTGTGGAGTAGGGCCGCCTAAAGTCGCGTGCCCGCCAGCGTCGGCGTCCGGCGCCGCGCCGGCAGCCGACTGTGCTGACGTTGTTGACTGCGCCGCGGTAGTTGCTGCTGAACTCATGCGCCACCTCGCTTCTGTGGTTTGGGCCGGGACTGTTTGACCCGGTTGCTGGCTGCAAATCTAGGACCGGCCGGAATGGGGCAGCAAGGCGGCAGGTTGCATAACTTCACCGGAGTTCGCACAGCGTCATGAGTCCGTTTTTTGCGTCTGTTGACGGGATATGACGCGGAGTTAACGGCCATGACCGGCCGCTCGACCGCCGTCGGAACCGCTGCCTAGCATGGGCACTCCAAGCCGCCCCCTACCGCCGCTACCAGGAGCCCCCCCATGCCAGCGAACATCCCGGCCGTCGTCTTCGTCGGCGGCGGACCCCGCACGGCCGGAGTGCTGGAGCGGCTCGCTGCCAACCGCCCGGAACTGTTCAGCGGACCACTGGAAATCCACGTTGTTGAGCCGCACGTACCGGGCTCCGGCCGCATCTGGCGCTACGACCAGCACCCTGGCCTCCTGCTCAATTCCATGGCGGCGGACATCACCATGTTCACCGATGCCTCCGTGGCCTGCGATGGCCCGGCCGGCGAAGGACCGAACCTGGCCGAATGGGCTGCGGGCGTACTGGACGGGTCCATCACGGACGTTCCGGACTTCCCGCGCAGCCTGCGCGAACAGCTCCGCTCCCTCACCGGCGCCACCTTCCCCACCCGCCAGCTGCAAAGCCAGTACCTGGAGTGGTTCTTCCGGCGGGCAGCCCGGTCGCTGGGCCGCAACGTCACGGTCCACCGGACCACGGCCGTGGCAGTTACACCCGCAGCCGGCAGCCCCGCACATGCCCTCCGCAGCTCCGCCGGCTACCTCGTGGAGCTGGCCAACGGTCGGACCCTGCGGGCCGACGTCGTGGTCACTGCCCTGGGGCATACTGACTCCCGCCCGGACGCCGCCTCTGCCGCCTGGGCCGGCTTCGCCGCGCGGCACGGCGGGTACCACGCGGCACCCAGCTACACCACCGACGTCGACTACTCCCCCATCGCTCCCGGCCAGGACGTCATTGTTGCCGGCATGGGCCTGGCCTTCGTCGACCTCCTTGTCCTCCTGATGGAGGGACGCGGAGGGCGGTTCGTTGAAACCGACGACGGCGGGCTTCGCTACCATCCCTCAGGCCGGGAACCAAGGCTGTGGGCCGGGTCGCGCCGGGGAGTGCCGTACCACTCTAAGATTTCGGCAACGCTGCGGGGCGAGGCGCCGGAGCCGCTGCGGTTCTTCACCGTGGCCGCCGTCGATGCCCTGCTGGCGCGGCACGGGGAACTGGATTTCCACCGGGACCTGTGGCCGCTGATCGCCAAGGAGGCCGGGTACGGCTACTACCGCGAGCTGCTGACCGGCAGTCCCGCACGGGCCGCCATGGGCTGGGACGAATTCGCCGCCCGGTACTCGGAGCTCGAGTGGTACAGCCCCGCGCGGGAGGAACTCGTGGCCGCTGCCGTTCCGGACGCTGCCCTTCACCTTGACCTTGAGCGGCTCGACCGGCCCTTCAGCGGCCGCCGCTTCGCCAACCACCAGGAGGTGCAGGATGCAGTGGTGGGGTACATCGAGCACGATCTTGCCCTCCGGGACAGCCCGGACCACCCCGAAACCCTGGCCCTGTTCCTGGCTTTGCTCCAGGTCTACATGGAGGTGGGCCGGGTGGTCCCGCCGGAGCGCCTTAACGCCAGGTCCCAGCAGACCGTCCACGGCTGGTGGCACGGATTCTTCAGCTTTGTGGACTCCGGCCCACCGCCGCACCGCCTGCGCCAGATGCTGGCGCTGCACCGTGCGGGGCTGCTGCACTTCCTCGGCCCGGACCTCGAGGTGGCCGCGGATGAGTCCACGGGCCTGTTCCATGCGGGCTCGCCCCACTCCGGGACCTTGGTGGCAGCGAAGGCCCTGATCGAAGCCCGCCTGCCCTCGCCCACCGTGACGCGGTCCCGTAATCCGCTGCTGGAGTCCCTGCACAAGACGGGCTTTTGCGCCGAGCAGCAGCTGCTGACGGCGGACGGGATCCATTCCACCGGCAAGCTGCTGATCTCGGCCGGGCACCAGCTCGTGAACGCCGAAGGGGTGCCGCAGCCCGGACTGTTAGGCGTCGGTCCGGGCACGTCAGGCTGGGGCGCGGGGGCCTTTGCCCGGCCCGGCACCAACGCCGCGCCGTTCCGGGAGAATGATGCCCTGGCCCGCAGCATCCTTGCCGTTGCACGCGGCGTCGCCGCAGAATCCTCCGCAACACTGTCCACAGGACCAGCCGCCGTCGGAAAGAATTGAACCGTGACCCCAGAACCTCATCTCAGGCCCCAGCCCCTGGATACCGGGCACCAGCCCTTTGAAGCTGTCCGGCCGCCGCTCGGCACCGGACCGCTGGATGCGTCGCCCCGGCCGGTGGACCCGGCCGCGCTGACGGTCCTTAGCCTCCCCATGCATGATCCCCGGGTCCGGCCGCTGCTGGACGAACTCGCCGTCGAATACGACACGCGCTATGGCGACCTGTTCGGACGGGAGGGAGCAGCAGAGGAACTGAACCGGTACCCCGCCGAAGAGTTCGCGGGGCCGGACGGGGCATTGCTGGTGATC
Source organism: Pseudarthrobacter sp. fls2-241-R2A-168 (assembly GCF_030209335.1). Lineage (NCBI taxonomy): Bacteria > Bacillati > Actinomycetota > Actinomycetes > Micrococcales > Micrococcaceae > Pseudarthrobacter > Pseudarthrobacter sp. fls2-241-R2A-168. The sequence continues at coordinate 9,218 of NZ_JARVSG010000040.1, read as the reverse complement.
CAGGAGAACGGCGAATCCATCGCCGGCGGGGCCTTCCGCCGGCACGACGGCGTCACCGCCGAGCTGAAGCGGATCTGGACCCACTCCGCCCACCGCCGCCGCGGCCTCGCCCGGGTGGTACTGGCCGAGTTGGAAGCTTTGGCGGCCCGCCGGGGGTACAGCCGGCTCTACCTCACCACCGGACCGCGCCAGCCTGAGGCCAAGTACCTGTATCTGGCCACCGGCTACCAGCCGCAGTTCGACCTGGACGCCGACCCGGAGACCATCAAGTTTCTCGCCTTCACAAAGGAACTTTCCGGACACCCGCAGAACTGACCGTGGTCCCGCCCACACGTTGCGTGGAGCCGCGGCTAAGCTAACCGCATGGCCAACAAAAGCACAGCAGAGAAGCTCGCCACCATCCAGAAGGGCTACACGCTGGAGGGGGCCGCGATCGAACTGGGCGCCGCCATCGTGGACGGCGAACTCCACAAGGAGGCGCAGGTCCGCCTGCCGCTGTCCATGATGAACCGGCACGGCCTGGTGGCCGGTGCAACCGGCACCGGCAAGACCGTCACACTGCACATGATGGCCGAACAGTTGTCCATGGCCGGGGTTCCGGTCTTCCTCGCGGATATCAAAGGCGACCTGTCCGGGCTGGCGACGGCCGCCGTCGGCAGCGACAAACTCAAGGCCCGCACGGAAAGCATCGGGCAGGCGTGGCAGGGCAGGACCTACCCGGTGGAATTCCTGGCGCTGGGCGGGGACGGCAATGGCATTCCGGTCCGGGCCACGGTGTCCTCCTTCGGACCCATCCTGCTCTCCCGCATCATGGAGCTCAACGACACCCAGGAATCAAGCCTGCAGCTGGTGTTCTACTTTGCGGACAAAAACGGCCTGGAACTGATCGACCTGAAGGACCTCCGCGCGGTCATCCAGTTCCTCACCTCAGATGAGGGCAAGGACCAGCTGGAAGAGCTCGGCGGCCTGTCGAAGGCCACCGCCGGTGTGATCCTGCGTGAACTGGTGAACCTCGAGGCCCAGGGGCTGGAAAAGTTCTTCGGCGAACCGGAGTTCGATACGGCCGAGCTGCTGCGCACCGCCCCGGACGGCCGCGGCGTGGTCACGTGCCTGGAGCTGCCCACCCTGCAGACCAAACCCATGCTGTTCTCCACCTTCCTGATGTGGCTGCTCGCCGACTTGTTTGAGGACCTGCCCGAGGCGGGCGACCTGGACAAACCCAAGCTGGTGTTCTTCCTCGATGAAGCCCACCTGCTGTTCAACGGCGCGTCCAAGGCATTCCTCGAGGCGATCACCACCACTGTCCGGCTCATCCGGTCCAAGGGCGTGGGGATCTTCTTTGTCACCCAGACGCCCAAGGACGTCCCCGCTGATGTCCTCGGCCAGCTGGCCAACCGGGTGCAGCACGCCCTGCGTGCCTTCACCCCGGAGGACGCCAAAGCACTCAAGGCAACCGTCTCCACGTTCCCGGTCAGCGACTACGACCTCGAAGAGACGCTCACTTCTGCAGGCATTGGTGAAGCCGTTATTACGGTCATGAACGAGAAGGGCGCTCCCACCCCGGTGGCCCTCACCAGGCTGCGGGCCCCCGAATCCCTGATGGGGCCCAGCGCGGAGGACCTGGTCCGGAGCACCGTGGCGGGTTCGGCCCTGCTGGGCAAATACGGTACGTCCGTGGATAACCCCTCGGCCTACGAGAAGCTCACCGGAAAGGCCGCGGCTCCCACCGGGCCTGCCGCTCCCGGCCAGCCGCCGGTTCCCGGTTCGGGTGCTCCCGGCGGCGGTGTTCCTGATTCCGGTGCCGGCGGCAGTCCGGACGTTGATGCCGAGGCCCGGCGCATTGAGGAGGAGATCCTCGGCCGTCCCAGCAGCAGGCCGGCGCCTTCCGCCAGGACCAGTGCACCCCGCATCCGAGACGAGGCACCGCGCGCCCCACGGCCGCCGTCACCGCCCCAGGACGCGGGCGGCGGGATGATGGGCGACCTGGGCGGTGTCCTCGGCGGAGCACTGGGAGGCGGGCTGAAGAGCATGGCCAGGTCCATCGGAACGCAGCTGGGACGCGAGCTGCTGCGGGGTGTTTTCGGCACATCGTCCCGGCGCCGGCGCCGCTGAGAGGTACCGCGCGCAGCTGACTCAACTGCCGTCGTCGTGCGCTTGGCAGGTAACGTATTGAAAGTGCAGATGAGTCAAGCGTTGGTGAGGATAGCGGCCGGATGGCTGCTGGGCCTCATGCTTGCCGTGGCCGCTGCCGTGGTTGCGGTTAATGTGGTGAACAATACCGTGGCCAGTCCGCAGCAGCCGGTGCGCGAGTATCTGGACGCGCTGCAGGGCGGGGATGGCGGCAAGGCGCTGGGACTCTTGAGAGCTACGGTCCCGCCCAGCAACGCCGCAATGTTGGACGGCACCGCCCTGCAAACGGCCGTGTCCCGGCTCGCTAACGTCAACATTGGCGAGGCCGAGGAACGGCCGGGCGGCCAGGTGATGGTGCCCATGGAGTACACCATTGACGGCAGCCGCCTCCGCACCGAGTTCCTGCTGCAGAAGACCGGAACCGAGTGGATCTTCTTCAACACCTGGGCGTTTGTGCCGTCCCGGCTGCCGACTGTTGACGTGTCGGTGGTCAATTCCCCCGAGGCAACGGTCAACGGTGTGGACGTCAATATGCCCAATGGCCGGAACTCTTTCGCGGTCTTCTATCCAGGCGAGTACGAGGCCACTGTCAATGGTGAGTACTTCTCGGCTCCTGCCACCCGCGCCACTGTCACCGGCCGCGACGCACCTGTGGCCCCGCTCAACCTGCTGACCCAGGCCACGGACAACCTGAAGAAGGATGTGACGGCGAAGGTCAAGGAATTCCTGGACGGCTGCGCTGCCCAGGCGGTCAAGGAGCAGAAGCTCCAGCCGGACTGCCCGTTCTACTACGCCAGCAACAACCGGGTGCAGGACGGCACCATCAAGTGGTCTGTGACGGAGTACCCCAATGTGTCCATCGAACCGTTCGACGGGCGGTGGGTGGTGGCGCCGCTGGATGGCAAGGCCAAGGTGGAGGCCCTCCAGCAGAACCTGTTCACCGGCGCCTGGTACCCCCTGGACGAAGAGGTGGACTTCAGCTTCACCACCCGGCTGGACGTCTCCGGGGACGCCATCAAGGTCACGCCGCTCCTCAGCTTCTAGGCTTTTCGCGCCACACTGGCCCGGTTATTGCGGTCTGCAGGCAGGATTACCAGCCATTTTCTTGCCAATTGCGCGAATAACCGGGCCGGTTTGGCTGCGGCCACCGCGAGGAACCCCTGGCCAGCACCTCCCGGACCTGGACCAGGACGGATTCGGGCGCGTGAACGACGTCATCGTAGAAGAACCTGAGAACGGGCAGGCCCTGCAACGTCGCCGAGTTGTCCCTGCGCCGGTCCTTCTTGAACTGGCGCACCTCAAGGTGGAAGGCAAGCCCGTCAATCTCCACTATGAGGAAACCCTCCAACAGGAAGTCCACGCGGCCGATGCCGTCGATCCACACCTGTGTCTTCGTCAGGATGCCGGCATCCCGAAACAGAACTCGGGCCAAGGTTTCGAGGAGGGAGTCTGCACCACGGTCAACTTTGGACACCACGTTCCGCGCCTTCCCGCAGCGGCGGCCGTCAAGGTGGCGGAGCAGATACGACAGTTCGATGTCTCCGCGGTTGTAGGCGCACTCCACCATCACCAGAGACTCGAGTTCCGGCAGGCACAACAAGGCATGAAGCAGGACATCGGGGAGGGCTACGAGAGTGCGATGCCGGGGTGGCTGCGTCAGGTCAGTACGGTGGCTGACACATCGCATCGCGCTCCGGCCGTTGCTTTGCCAGTAGTGGGGCGTGACAGGGGGGCTGAGCTGCCAGAGGCCATAAGCCCGGGCGGCGGAAGCACACGTAACCAGACCGTGGGCTCGTCCTGCAGCCACCAGTTCCGGATCTGCATCCGCCACGGCCAGGAGTCCTCGCTCCAGTCGTAGGATCTGGCCGCTGCGGACCGCCCGGCGAAGTTCAGTATCCGTGGCACCTGCGGCCAGGACATCGCGCCGCAGCAATACTCCCCCAGCTGATGTGAGGATCTCCATTAGGTCCATCAGGCCACGATGTCTGCCCTGCCAGCCTGGCGGCAGCCCAGAGCGGCGCTATGTGGACAAGATGGCGCCCACGCTGGCCCGCTTTTTGAGGCTGGCAGCAAGAAAAGTGGCCCGGTTTCCGCCTGTAGGGCTGGGAAACCGGGCCACTTTGGGCACACAAAGTACGGCGGGTCAGTCCATGCCGCGCAGGTCCAGCACCAGCTCGGTATCGCCGTCGGCCTGGAGCAGCACCGGGATGCCCCAGTCCTGCTGGTAGAGGTGGCAGGCCGCGTGGTCCGGGATCTCGCCGTCCTCGGTTTCCGGGCTGTCGCACGCTGCCGCGCGGGCCGTGATGTGCAGGATACCCTCGGGCACGTCCGAGGACAGCTCGAGGGTACGGAGCAGTCCCACTGAGGTGCCGCCGCCGGACACCAGCAGCTCGGGCGGTGTGGAGGAGATCTTCAGCTGGGTGGGATCACCCCAGCGGTCATCCAGCTTCTGCCCGGTGGGGGCCGTGAACCGGACCGTCAGCTCCAGCGGGCCGGGCGCAACCGGGCTCTTGGGCCGGTGGGTCTGCGACGCGCCCTCGTCCACCTGCTGTGCTTCCTTGGGGATCGGCACGTACACGAGCTGGTGCTGGTTGGCTTCCACCACCACCAGCAGCGGCTCCGAGCCGGCCGACTGCGTGTGGTCCACGATCACGTCGGACGGCTCAAGCAGCCCGCGGGCAAGGGTGGAGACCGTACCGCTGGACGGGTCATAGCGCCGGACAGCACCGTTGTAGGTGTCCGCGATGGCCACGGAACCATCGGGCAGGACGGTCACGCCCAGTGGGTGCTGGAGCCGGGCTTCGTCGGCGGGGCCGTCCCGGAAGCCAAAGTCGAACAGGCCCTTGCCTACCGCGGACTCCACGGTGATGGCCCCGTCGTCGCCAACTACCAGCTTGCGCAGCGCGGACGTCTCGGAATCTGCCACCCAGATGTTGCCCTCGGCGTCCTCGGCCAGGCCGGAGGGCTGCGCGAACCAGGCCTCGTGGGCGGGACCGTCCAGCAGCCCCTCCAGGCCGTTGCCTGCAACGATCGCCACCGTACCGGTCAGCGGGTCGAAGCTGAAGATCTGGTGTGTGCCGGCCATGGCGATCACCACGGCGTTGAGCTTCCTGGACCAGACGAGGTCCCATGGCGAGCTGAGTGAGACCTCCAGCGGGTGTTCACTGAGGCGCCCGGTGAATCCGGCAGCGTCCTCGTCAACCCGCGCCGGCCCGGTTTCCAGCAGGCGCTGCACGCCGTTGCCGGCCACCGTGGAGGCCTTGCCGTCAGTGAGTGACAGGCCCCGGAGCCGGTGGTTGACGGAGTCTGCAATCACGACGTCGTAGCCCGCCCTGGCAGCCACGTCTTCCGGCAGGAGGACCAGGCCCTGCGGCTCGTTGAAGCGGGCGGTGGCGTCGTCGCCGGCGGCGGGGCCGTCAACGTGCCCTTTGGTGCCGGCGCCGTAGGTTCCCAGGACGGTTTGGAAGTCGGTGTCCAGTTCCACCAGGCGGTGGTGGCCGGTGTCGGTGACCAGCCACGATCCCTTTGCGGCACCGTTGGAAACTGCGGCACCTGCCGCGCTGCCGTCGTCGGACGTTCCCTCTGATACTGAACCGCGGCCGGCGGGAAGGAACAGCGCCTTGCCGGGGAAGCGCAGGGTGCCGGCGGTGGGCTCCGGCGCCACGTACGGGCCGGAGCCGCGGTGCAGCGTGCCCTTGGCCTCGTGCTCCGCGATGAGCTCGGGGATCAGTACCGCGAGCCCGTCCGCATGGCCTTCACCGGACAGGTGCGCCACGATGTAGCCCTCGGGGTCGATGACCACGAGAGTGGGCCAGGCGCGGGCGGTGTAGGCCTTCCACGTGTCCAACTCCGGGTCATCCAGGACGGGGTGGTGGATCTCGTAGCGCTCCACGGCGGCAGCCAGCGCTACAGGGTCCGCTTCGTGTTCGAACTTGGGCGAGTGGACGCCCACGGTGACCAGGACGTCGGAGTACTGCTCCTCGAGGGGCCGCAGTTCGTCCAGGACGTGCAGGCAGTTGATGCAGCAGAACGTCCAGAAGTCCAGCAGCACAATCTTGCCGCGGAGGGCTTCGAGGTCCAAAGATTTGCCGCCGGTGTTCAACCAGTTACGGCCCACCAGTTCGGAGGCTCGGACCCGGAGGTGGGTGCGTACGGTTTCGCTCATCAGCGTCCTTCCGTCTTGTTTCGTTCGGCCAGCCTGGCGTCGCGTTCGGCCAATTTGGCAAACATATCGTTGTAAGCGGTGAGATCGGCGTCGTTATTCCTGTCCGCCGCCCGGTCCACGCGTTTGGTCTCCCGCTGGTCCGAGCGCGACCACATAATGGCCACGCCGATGGCCACCAGGAGCGTGGGTACCTCGCCGATCCCCCAAGCCACAGCGCCGCCGGTCTGCTGGTCCAGCAGCGCGGACTGGCCCCAGGCCCGGCCCAGGTTGCCGAAGTAGTCCGCGGCCAGGAGGTTGGTCCCGCCCATGATGGCCACGCCGAAGAAGGCGTGGAAGCCCATGGTGGCCAGGAGCAGCAGCAGCCGCATGGGGTACGGCGCACGGCGGGGCAGCGGGTCCGTGCCGATCATGCTCAGGATGAAGATGTATCCGGTGAGCAGGAAGTGCAGGATCATCAGCTCGTGCCCCACGTGCTCGCGCATGGCGTACCCAAACAGGTCCGAGTAATAGAACAGCACGATCGAGCCGGCGAAGTTGGCGGCGGCGAAGATCGGGTGCGTGACTACCTGCGAGAACCTGGAGTGGACAAACACCAGCAGCCACTCGCGCGGGCCTCGTGAACCGTCTCCGCGCGGAGGCAGTGCCCTTAGTGCCAGGGTCACGGGTGCTCCGAGGACCAGGAAGATGGGCGCCACCATGGTCAGCGCCATGTGGTCCACCATGTGCGCAGAGAACAGGACGCGGCCATAGACCGACGGCGGCCCGGACGTGATGTAGGTGAGCACCAGGAGGCCAATCACCCAGTTCACGGAGCGGAACCACTGCCACTTGTCACCGCGGCGGTAGATTTTCGCGACACCGAGGAAGTAGGACACCAGCCCGAACAGCGCCACGGCGATCCACAGCCAGTCCAGCCGCCACTCTGTCAGCCAGCGCACGGGCGTCAGTTCGGGGGGAAGCTCGTAGCCGCTGAGGATGAACGCCGGTGAAGCGTCGGGGGCAAAGGTGGTGGGCTGCGGCGGTGCGGAGCGGCCCAGGGCCACGGCGATGCCGGACGTTGCGCCCATCACCAGGAACTCGGCCAGGACCAGCTGCCATAGGACCCGGCGCGAGGACATGGTGGAACCCTTGGCACCCAGCTGCGGGATGACCCACTGCCGGTGCATAAACCCGATCCCGCCCAGCACCACGGTCGCGGCGGACTTGGCGAGGATCAGCTGGCCGTACGGGGAACCAACGAGGTCACCCCAGTTGGTGATGCGGATGCTGGCGTTGATGATGCCAGAGGCGAAGACGAGCACGAAGGCGAACCCGGCCAACGAGGAGAATCTGCGGAGTGTGGCTTCTGTGGTGTCCGTGGAAGCGCCGGCCTTGGAGCCGGTGAGGATACCGGACAGCAGCGCCAGCATAATGATGCCGCCCACCCAGGTGCTCACGCCTACCAGGTGCAGGCCGAGGGAGTTGATGGCACCCTCGTGGTCCGACGAACTGGAGGAGTGTCCGATCAGGGCCGTCGGGACCAGGCCGATGAGGGCCAGGACCAGGGTCAGTGCCAGCCCGCCCTGGGATCTGACGCCGAACAGGGCTGTTGTCACCACGGCGGCGATGATGGTGACGGCGAGCCAGGCCCGGCCCGTCTCGATGTCCGTCATGAAGTAGACCAGGGCCTGCGTGAACTCGGCGTCGCCGGAGACTGCCTGTCCTGCCACGTCAGCGTAGGTGAGCACCAGGACGGCAATGGCGGACAGCGTCCACGCTGCACCCGCGGCAGCAGCGATGGCCAGGGCTCGGGTGAAGGCTGGATGTTCAGCGCCCTCGGCGCCGTTCTCCTGGCCCCGGTTGCGCCGGGTCAGGCTCCTGGGGAGGATGCCAATGGCGAAGATGAGGCCGCCGATGACCGCGGCCACTGAGACGTTGTGGATGGCTTTGGTGACGGGCAGGCCCCAGCGCACCAGGGCACCGGGATCCGAGACCTCACGGGCGGCCGCCGCGCCGGAAAAAAGTAGAGCCGCCACAAGGGCCAGGAGGAGCGCTCCCAGGCCGGCCAGCTGCCATCCCTTGGAGACGCCGAGCGCACCGCTGCCCTGCCCCGGTGCTCCCTTACCGGGAACTGGCGGGGTTGTTGTGGATGGGGGGTTTGCGGCAGAAGGCACCTATCCATTGTCCGTCACCACTGCCCGGGCCGCGAATCGGCCTTAAAAGCAAAAGGGGCGGCAACCACATGGTTGCCGCCCCTTGTCCAGCCGGGTTTTGATGCCGGGAGGAAGAAGCTTACTTCTTGCTGGAGACAGCAGCCTTGAGCTTGGAGCCTGCGGTCAGCTTGACGCTGTGGCCGGCGGCGATCTGGATGGTCTCGCCCGTCTGGGGGTTGCGGCCCGTGCGTGCTGCACGGTCAGTGCGCTCGACGGCGAGCCAGCCCGGGATGGTGATCTTCTCGCCCGCGGCGACAGAAGTCTCGAAAACCTCGAACAGTGCGTCGAGGACGGAGTTGACGGCTGCCTGGCTGGTGCCGGCCTTGCCCGCTACCTCTGCAACAAGTTCACTACGGTTCTTAGCCATTTATGTCCTCCTGGACGGTCATGATTCTGGAGCCTGCACGCGGCATGCGCACAAGCCACTGTTCGAAAACTTACCAGCTTGGGCCCTTCAGGTCCGCAAATTCCGCGTGTTTCCGCGACTTTTTGAGGTTAATCACCCGATTCTTGGGGATTTGGAGCCCTCTATGCTGCCGCGGGCGGCCATGGCGCACTTCCCGCAGCCCTCCCCCGGACGCTCTCTCACTTGATGCGCCTTTTCGAGTAACGCTCTATCACCTGATGCGGGTTTTCGGGTGACGCTCTTTCACTTGATGCTGGTTTTCGAGTGACCCTCAATCACTTGACGCGGCCGACAGCCCGACGGGGTCTTACCTCGGCCGAAAACC
>NZ_JARVSG010000062.1:0-1002 GCF_030209335.1 Pseudarthrobacter sp. fls2-241-R2A-168 | reverse complement strand
CTAGATGATTAAGTCCTATTGGATTTAGTGGTCGTAGGCGATTAGGGAGCGTTTGCGGGGCGCGCCGGTGTGCCAGTTGTGCCAGATTCCGGCTGCGAGGGCCAGGAGCCGTGCAGCGACGCGTGCTTTGACGCCTTCAAGGGTGCGCCCGCCGTGTTCTTCGAGGGTGAGTTGGCCTTTGAGGGTGTCGAAGACTGACTCGATCCATTGCCGGATGCCGCCGAGCTTGCCGAAGCGTGGCTTCTCGTCCTTGCGGTCGGGTCGGATGAGGTGGGCGCCAAGGTCCTCTGTGATGAACCGTTCAAAGTCCTTGCCGGCGAAGCCTTTGTCGCCCAGGATGACCTGGCCGGCGCGGACGAGATGATGGTCTTTTTCCAGCAGGGCCTGGGTGACCTCGCGTTCGCCGACTTTCGGGTTCGCCAGGCCCCAGATGACCGGCATCCCTTCAGGGGTGCTGATCAGATACAGGCGGAAGCCCCAGAAGAAGCGCGAGTGCGACGCGCAATAGCCGTAGCCGGCATGCCCGGCCAGATCGGAGCGTTTGACGGTTTCCCGTGACATCCCGCAGGGCAGCGGGGTGGAATCGACCAGCCGGAGCACGTCATGCCAGGACGGTGTGTCTTTGGCCAGGGCCGTGATGGTCGCGGAGATCAGCGTCTCGGCGGCCCGGAGCCGTTTGTTGTAGCCGGACTGCTGCGGGATGCCGGGGAACATCCCGGTCAGGTGCGTTCGGGCGTAACGGATCCATCTGGTTTCGGAGGAGTATCCGAGCAGTTGCTGCGCCACTACCAGGCAGAGCAGCTCGGCATCCGAGAGCCCGGGCTTGCGCCCGGGCCGCCGGTCCCGTGACACACCAAGATCAGGCAGGACACGGTCGGTGAGAAGGACATAGAGTGTGGTCAGGAGAGTGTTTAGTTCGGGGTTCACATACCGGGTTTAACACTCTCCGCCTTACTTTAAAAGCACCCCCACCGTCCTACGCAATAGGAATTACTCATCTAG
>NZ_JARVSG010000057.1:0-49838 GCF_030209335.1 Pseudarthrobacter sp. fls2-241-R2A-168 | reverse complement strand
TCCTCACCAGCGGCACAACAGCCGGCAACACCGCCAACGACCTGGGTACCGGCGGTGACCGCGGGGCTGGCGATGACATCAGTGCAGACAGTTGCAGCAACCGTGCTGAGAGCACCGGCGGGCACACCGGTGCCGGGAACGACGAGACGGACAATACTGGCGGCGACAGCAGTGTCGGCAGTTGCGGGGCTAACGACGCGGGTGGCGGCGAATTTGCCGGTGATGGAAGCGGTGCAGGAACAGCGTCCGGCCCATTCTCGGGGATCCGGGCGCAGGTGCTGGTCACGGTGCCGGTGTGCTCGCTGATGGGCCTGACGGATGAGCCGGCGGTGCTGGACGGGCACGGACCCATCCCGCCTTCGATGGCACGCAGGCTCGTCGCCGACGGCGCTGCCTCGTTCTACCGTGTCCTGGTGGACCCGCGGGATGGGGCGCCGCTGGAGATCGGCCGCACGAACTACCGGGTGAGCAAGGCGATGCGGCAATGGCTTCGGCTGCGGGACGGCAAATGCCCGTTCCCCGGCTGCAATAACCCATCCCTGGACAATGAGGCGGACCATATTCTCGCCTGGGATAAAGGTGGCAGTACGGGGATTTCTAACCTGGGACAGCCGTGCCCGAAACATCACAAGCTGCGCCACACGAGCGGCTGGAAACCCACCCCGGCCAGTACAACCGAACCACCCGGCTGGATCTCACCCACGGGCCGGCACTACAAAAGCGAACACCAGGACTGGGAACCACCCCACTGGCCAGATCAAGCCGTGCCGGAAAGCATCCGCGCCTTCGATGACCTCCTCGACCAATGGGAACCGCCCGATGACCTTGCCGGAGTACCGATACCGCGGGAGGACCTTTCCGAAGTCAGCCCTCCGCCGGAAGAACCACCTTTCCCCCATGAACTTTTTCAAGACGAGATTCCGGAAGAGACCTTCGCGGACTGGTTCCTGTCGGGAGACAGCCCGCCCAACGACCCGCTATCACCCCTGCTAACCCAACCCTGTAGGCCGGCCACCTGGGGTTAGTGGATTAGGGGTTAGCGGGTTAGGGGTTAGGGGTTAGCCGCCATCTGATACGGAAAACAAAGAAGCACCCCGGCCGCGTGGCCAGGGTGCTTCAGATGGTGCCCTCGATAGGATTCGAACCTACGACCTTCTGCTCCGGAGGCAGACGCTCTATCCCCTGAGCTACGAGGGCAATCCGGGGTTCCTGCCGTTGCTGGCGGGACGTCCTAGAGCTTAGCAGTAAGGTGGCCCGCAAGGGAAAATCGCCCCCGCCGCGAGTCCTTCAAAGCCAGCCAAGGCCAGCAATCAAGACCACAAGGCTTCGGACATCAGTACCCGGAGAACGAATCCACATGCACGCGCCGCGCACCGGCCTGGCGCGCCGCCCGCCGCAAAGAGGCGACGCTGGCCGGGGAACCCGAAATATACACATCGCGCTCGGCCACATCCGGGACCGCGGCCTTGAGGGCTTCCCCCTCCAGCGCGGATCCGTCCGCCGGGAAGGCAGAGATGTGCGCGGGGGGCTCCGAGCCATCCGCGATCCGGGCAACCACGCGAACGCCTGCTGCGATCAGCTCGTCTGCGTAGGCAAGCTCGTCGGCACTCCTGGCGAGCAGGACGAGGACGGCGTCGCGGTCCCGCAGTCCGCCGGAGGAGATATGCGAAAGGAACGGCGTGATGCCGATCCCGGCAGCAATCAGAAGCACTGGCTTCCGGGGATCGCGGGGGAGCACAAAGTCGCCGCCCACCGATGTGGCTGTCACCGCATCGCCGTGCTTCAAGGAAAGCAGGACCTTCTTGGCGGCGGACACGGGCTCGGCTGTCCGCACGCCAAACTTCACCAGGCGATCACCCGGGGAACCGGTCAAACTGAACACCCGTCGTCGTCCCTTTCCGTCCGCCTTCGCGTGCGGAAGGTCCAGTTCCATGTACTGTCCTGGCAGGAAGCGGACCGGGCGGGAGGGCTCGAAGGAGAATTCGGTGGTGCTGGGCGTCAGTGGCCTGGCCCCGGCGAAGGTCAGCCTCACGCCGCCCCGCTGACCCACCAAAAAGGCCAACAGATTGCCCAGCAGCAGCGCAGCCTCGGGTGAATTCGCGAGGAACCCGAAATTGTAGGGAACCGCAAAGGCCACGCCCACCACAGCAGCCAACCCCAGTTGCTGCCATCTTCGGGGTGGCAAGGTCAGCGGCTCGGTGAGCATGAACCCCACAAAGAACAGCAGCGGCCGCTGGGCAAGGGCCTGCCACAAGGCCATTCCTGCCGACATGCCGGCCTGCAGCAGTTCCTGGCTGATGATGGCGGTGGCCACCACGAGGAACACTGTGGCCATCAGGAACTTCCGGGTGCGGTACAGGACCAGGAGGACGCCGGGAACCAGCAGCCACAGCATGGCCGGTGTAGCCGCCCACCACGTTGCGATGTTGAGCCCCGTGAGGCCTGCTACGAAGGCGCCTGCAGCCGCCGGATTGAAGACGTGCCGCCCGCGCCAGGCGAGGGCGTACTTCGACGCCGACGCCAGCACGCATGCCAGCGCGATGCCGGCCACATCGGTGGGCACAAAGGACGGCCAGAACAGGAAGTACAGCAACAGGCCGGTGATCAGCGAGGACTCCGAGTGCGGCCGTACACGGAACAGCGCGGCCAGGGCCCTGTTCGAGGCGTAGGTCAAGCCAAGGCACAAAACCAGGTGGCCCAGCATCTCGGGGATACCAAAAGTCAGCCAGCCCAGGACGTTGAGCAACAGGCTGTAGGCGGCAAGCGCCGCGAGGACCAGGAGGATCAGCCGGTACATCGTGAAGCTGCCCAGGACCGTATCCAGCCGTCCTGCCACGGAGGGGACCGATCCGGCTTTTGGTGTTTCAACAGGGCTCATGTGAACAGTGTCCCTTCAAAGTCGGCGGAGCGGGCCGCGCTGCCGTCAGAAAACACAGTGAGCCAGGAGAAATCGAATTCCTCCTGGAGCTGGTCTCCCGGGACAAAGAACAGGGCGGTGGCCAGTGCGTCCGCCAGCATCGCGGTGTCCGCCAGGGCCCAGGTGGCGACGGCGGTCCTGACCGGTTGCCCGGTGGTGCCGTCCAGCATGTGGTGCAGTCCGTCACCCCAGGCGCGGCGGTTGGAAGCAGAAGCACACAGCGCCCGGTCCGCTAGGGGAACGATTCCGATGGCTTGTGCAGGATTGTAGGGATGCTCCAACGCCACCTCGGTGGGCAGTGGACCGCACGCAAGCAAATCGCCGCTGGCATCGATGATGAATGCATCCAGCCCTTCGGCAAGAAGCTCGTCCGCGAGCAGGTCAACCAGCAGGCCTTTACCCGCAGCCCCGATATCCAGCACCACCGGGGCAGTGGTGGTGATGGTGGTGCCTGCCCACTCCAGGACCGCGTCCCAGGGCGGCGCCGCCAAAGGGGAGCCCGAAGGCTTAAGGGAATATCCGGCGTCGTACCCCAGCCGCTCAAGGGAAGCGCCGATCAGCGGGGTCATCGCGCCGTCGGTCATGCCGTACAGGGTCCTGTACAGGGCACCCAGCCGAACGGCCTCATCCGCAAACTCATAACTTCCCGGCCTGCGGGCGAGGGCGCTGACGCGGGAATCGGATCGGAAACGGGACCATTCGGCGTCGAAACGCTCCACCCGTTCCGCCAGGCGCGCCCTGACCGGCCCGCTCAGCGGAACGGGCGTGGAAATCTCCCACTGCGTCCCGATCCCTTCGAACGCAAAATCCTCCCAGTCCGCATCCGGCACAGGCTACTGCGCCTCCTGCTTGATCTTGTCCACTGCCTGGTTGAACCCGCCGCTGGTCAGCGAAGAACCGGCAACTTTGGAGACATTAAGTTCGTCGATGTTCTTGCCCACGATCTGCGCTGCAATGCCGCCGGCGAATTGCCCCTGGAACTTGCGGGTGTTCGGGTTGGACGGGTGCTGGGTGATGTTGACGCCCGTGACGGTGTCACCGGCCAGGGTAAGTTCCACCCCCACCGTCTCCGTTCCATTGGGGGAAACGTAATTTCCATCAGCGCTGTAGGTTCCGTCCTTGTACGTGGAACCGCTGCTGGCCAGCGAGGACGTCCCGCCTGACGGGGTTGCGGCGGAAGTCTCCGCGGCGTTGCCTCCGGGGGCCGCGGGTGTGCTCTCGGCGGCCGAAGGCGCGCATCCGGCCACAGTTCCAGCGAGGGACAGGCCGGCGATTCCGGCGAAAACACTCTTGCGGACTGACGGTCTCATCAAGGCTCTCATTTCGTTTAAGTGTTCGTGGCAGTGTTTACGGAGGTGTCAACGTCAAACCCAGCGTATTGGTTCACCTTGTAGCTGGCTTGTGTATTTCCTGTGGAATGCCTGTCACGGCGCTGAACGTCCCAATTCTTTTGCTGTCACCAGCCCCGGTAGGCTAGAGGGGTGACTCCCGAAGAACTCTCCCTCGCCATATCCGCCTGCCTGAAAGACGCCGTCGCCGCCGGCGAGATCGCCCTTTCAGCATCAGCAGTGCCAGACGAGGTACGCGTGGAGCGGCCCAAGAACCGCGAGCACGGAGACTGGGCCACCAACATTGCCCTGCAGCTTGCCAAGCAGGCCGGCACCAACCCGCGCGAGTTTGCCACCGTGCTGAGCGCGCGGCTTAAATCGATCGACGGCGTCTCGGCAGTGGATATCGCCGGGCCGGGCTTCCTGAACATCACCGTGGATGCAGCCACGGCCGGCGCGCTCGCCAAGGTCATCGTTGAGGCCGGCAAGCAGTACGGAACCAACACGGCGCTCGCCGGGCACACGGTGAATATGGAGTTCGTCTCCGCCAACCCCACCGGCCCCCTGCACATCGGCCATACGCGCTGGGCCGCGCTAGGCGACGCCATTGCGCGCGTGCTTCGCGCCTCCGGAGCGGACGTCACGGCCGAGTACTACATCAACGACGCCGGCTCGCAGATGAACACCTTTGCCACCTCCGTGTACTCCCGCCTGCACGGCCTCCCCGTCCCCGACGGCGGATACCCCGGACAGTACATCGCTGACCTTGGCCACGAGGTGCTCACCGCACACCCGGACATCCGCGAACTCACCGAAGTTGCCGCGCTGCCGGTCATCCGCACGGCCGCGTATGAAGCCCAGATGAAGGACATCAAGGACACCCTGGCGGACTTCGGCGTCGAGTTCGATGTGTTCTTCTCGGAGCAGGAACTGCACGACGCCGGCGCTATCGAAAGTGCCGTTGCCCGCCTTCGCGAGCAGGGCCACGTGTTCGACGACGGCGGTGCCGTCTGGCTGCGGACCACGGACTTTGGCGACGACAAGGACCGCGTGATGATCCGGGCCAACGGCGAACCCACCTACTTTGCCGCTGACGCTGCCTACTACCTTTCCAAGAAGGACCGCGGCTTCACCGAGAAGATCTACCTGCTCGGCGCCGACCACCACGGGTACATCAACCGCCTCAAGGCCATCGCTGCCGCTGCCGGAGACGACCCCGAGGTGAACATCGAGGTGCTGATCGGCCAGCTCGTGTCCGTGAACGGCGCCAAGCTTTCCAAGCGCGCCGGCAACATCATCGAGCTCAAGGACCTCATCGACTGGCTCGGCAAGGACGCTGTCCGCTACTCGCTGGCACGCTTCCCGGCCGATTCGCCGCTGACGCTGGACCCGGAGCTGCTGAAAAAGCACAGCAACGAAAACCCGGTGTTCTACGTCCAGTACGCCCATGCCCGCTCCCGCGGCGCCGCCCGCAACGCGGTGGCAGCCGGGGTGGAACGCCAGGTGGACGGCAAAGACACCTTCGACGCCGCGCTCCTGGACCACGCCACCGAGAACGAGCTGCTCTCCTACCTGGGCAGCTACCCTTCCATCGTGGCCAAGGCCGCGGAACTGCGCGAGCCGCACCGCGTGGCACGGCACCTCGAAGCGATCGCCGGCGCCTACCACCGCTGGTACGATGCCTGCCGCATTGCGCCGATGGGCGACGAGCCGGTGACCGACGTGAACCGCACCCGGCTATGGCTCAACGATGCCACCAGCCAGGTGCTGGCGAACGGCCTGGACCTGCTCGGCGTTTCGGCGCCGGAACGGATGTGACGGAAATGTCTGTACAGACCGGTAAAACCGAGTCCCCCTTGGCGCCCGAATGGCTTGCAGTCCCCGAGGACCTGAATGCCCTGCAGGAACCGATGTGGGCCAGGACTGTTGAACGGAATGACGACGGCGGCCTGGCAGTTGCCGGCGTTTCCGTTGCCGCCCTGAAGGAACAGTTCGGCACTCCATTGTTCGTGATGGACGAGTCGGACTTCCGTTCCCGGGCACGCGCGTTCAAGGATTCGTTCGATGCAGCCTTCGCGGACATTTGCGGCGGCGTGGACGTTTACTACGCCGGTAAATCGTTCCTGTGCACCGCTGTGGTGAAGTGGGTGGAGGAGGAAGGGCTGCGCCTGGACACCGCCTCCGGCGGCGAACTGGCCGTGGCCGCCCGAGCCGGGATCCCGGGGGAGCGCGTTGCCCTGCACGGCAACAACAAGTCCGACGCCGAGATCAACCGTGCGCTGGACATGAAGCTGGGCCGCATTGTGGTGGACAGCCTGGCCGAGCTGGAACGGGTCGGGGCCATCGCCCAGGCCCGTGGTGACCGGGCAAAGGTCATGCTGCGGCTCACTCCCGGCGTGCATGCCCACACCCACGAGTTCATCGCCACCGCCCACGAGGACCAGAAGTTCGGCCTCTCCATGGCGGAGGACACCACCGGGCAGGCAGGCCTGTCAGCCGCGGAGGAAGCCGTTGCGGCAGCGTCCGCCCACCCGGGCATCGAACTGCTGGGACTGCACTGCCACATCGGCTCCCAGATCTTCGAACCGGACGGCTTCGCCATGGCCGCCGAGAAGCTGCTCCGTTTCCTCGCCGCCATGCAGGAAAAGTACTCCATCGTGATGCCGGAACTTGATCTCGGCGGCGGCTACGGCATCGCCTACACCCCGGTGGACACCCCCCGCCCTGCCGCAGAGATCGCGACGGCGATGGCCGCCGTCGTGCGCTCCACCTGCGCTGAGCTGGGCATTGAGGCCCCCCGCATCTCCATTGAGCCGGGACGCGCGATCGTGGGCAGCACCACCTTCACCCTGTATGAGGTGGGAACCCTGAAGACCGTGCGTGTGGATGCGCCCGGAACTGCCAGTGACGGCGGCAACAACGTTACGTATCCGCGCCGGTATGTTTCGGTGGATGGCGGCATGAGCGATAACGCCCGTCCGGTGCTGTACGACGCGGATTATTCGGCCGTCCTGGCCTCCCGCACGTCCTCCGCCGCGCCCCAGCTGTCCCGCGTGGTGGGCAAACATTGCGAGAGCGGCGACATAGTTGTTAGAGATGTATATCTGCCCGAGGACGTGGCAGCCGGTGATCTACTTGCTGTACCGGGGACCGGCGCCTACTGCTGGGCCCTGTCAAGCAACTACAACTATCTGGCCCGGCCGGGCGTTGTCGCGGTGCGCGACGGATCTGCCCGGCTGATTGTCCGTGGGGAAACCGAAGAAGATCTGCTGAACCGCGACATGGGAGCCTGAATGACGGAAATGCGAACCCTGAAAGTAGCCCTGCTGGGCTGTGGCAACGTTGGGGCCCAGGTTGCGCGGATTCTCATTGAGGATGCCGACGCCCTTGCCGCCCGCACCGGTGCCCGCCTGCAGCTCAGCGGGATTGCGGTGCGCAACGTCAACTCCCGCCGCGACGTGGACCTGCCCCAGGAACTGTTCACCACGGACGCCGAGACCCTGGTCAAAGACGCGGACCTGGTGATCGAACTGATGGGCGGCATCGAGCCTGCCCGCACGTTGATCCTCTCCGCGCTGCGCAACGGCGCCTGCGTGGTCACCGGCAACAAGGCACTCCTCGCCCAGGATGGCCCCACGCTCTACGAAGAGGCTGACAAAGCCCACGTCCAGCTGTCCTACGAAGCAGCCGTTGCCGGCGCCATTCCCATCCTGCGCCCCATCCGCGACAGCCTGTCCGGTGACCGGATCACCCGCGTGCTGGGCATCGTCAACGGCACCACCAACTACATCCTGGACCAGATGGACTCCACCGGGGCCCAGTTCGCCGACGCCCTGGCAGAAGCGCAGCGCCTTGGCTACGCGGAAGCGGACCCCACTGCCGACATCGAGGGCCACGACGCCGCCGCGAAGGCCGCGATCCTCGCGTCCCTTTCGTTCCACACCCGGTTCGCCCTCGAGAATGTGCACTGCGAAGGCATCACCTCGGTCAGCGCCGCGGACATCGCCGCTGCCAAGGATGCGGGTTTCGTCATCAAGCTGTTGGCGATTGCCGAGAAGCTCAGTGATGCCGAAGGCGGCGAGGGCGTGTCCGTCCGCGTCCACCCCACGCTCCTGCCGCGCGAGCACCCGCTGGCCGCCGTCCGCGGGGCCTTTAACGCCGTATTCATCGAGGCGGAAAACGCCGGCGAGCTGATGTTCTACGGCCAGGGCGCCGGCGGAACCCCGACGGCATCTGCAGTACTGGGCGACCTCGTTTCCGCTGCCCGCCGCCTGGTCCTCGGTGGCCCGGGACGCACCGAAACCACCACCGGCCATGTACCTGCGCTGCCCATCGACGCGGCCGTCACCAGCTACTACATCGGCCTCGACGTTGCGGATGAGCCGGGCGTCCTGGCAAGGATCGCCCAGCTGTTTGCCGAGCACGGCGTGTCCATTGAAATCATGCGGCAGACCATCCACCGTGACGCCGAGTCCAACGTTGAGTCGGCCGAACTGCGGATCGTTACGCACCGCGCATCAGAGGCTGCCCTTGCAGCCACCGTCGAGGCCGTGAAAGGCCTGGACGTCATCAATTCAGTTACATCCGTTCTGCGGGTAGAAGGAGTCTAAGTGGCTCACCAATGGCGCGGGGTTATCCGCGAATACGCTGACCGTCTGCCCGTGACGGAATCCACCAGGGTCATCACCCTGGGTGAAGGCGGCACCCCGCTGGTGCACGCGCAGAAGCTTTCAGAGCTCACGGGCTCGGAGGTGTACCTGAAGGTGGAGGGCATGAACCCCACCGGCTCCTTCAAGGACCGCGGCATGACCATGGCCATGACCGCCGCCGTGGCCGCCGGGGCCAAGGCCGTTGTGTGCGCCTCCACCGGCAACACCTCCGCCTCAGCCGCAGCGTACGCAACCGCGGCCGGCCTGAAGTGCGCTGTGCTGGTGCCCGAAGGCAAGATCTCCATGGGCAAGCTCAGCCAGGCGATCGCCCACGGCGCCACGCTGCTCCAGGTGGACGGCAACTTCGACAACTGCCTGGACATCGCCCGCAAGCTGGGGGAGTCCTACCCCGTCTTCCTGGTCAACTCCGTCAACCCCGCCCGCATCCAGGGCCAAAAGACCGGTGCCTTCGAGATCGTGGACGCCCTGGGCGACGCCCCGGACATCCACGTCCTGCCGGTCGGCAATGCCGGAAACATCACCGCCTACTGGAAGGGCTACAAGGAGTACTCCGCTCCCTTCGAGTCCGAGACTGCCGGCACGCTGCCCGCCGTCTCCACCAAAACGCCCGCGATGTGGGGTTTCCAGGCAGCCGGGGCCGCGCCGTTCGTTGCCGGCCACCCCATCACTGAACCGGACACCATCGCCACCGCCATCCGGATCGGCAACCCCGCTTCCTGGGACGGCGCCATCGCTGCCCGCGATGAGTCCGGCGGATTCATCGACGCTGTCACGGACGAGGAAATCCTCAATGCCCACCGCTGGCTGTCCGCACGCGAAGGCGTCTTCGTGGAGCCCGGTTCCGCGGCCGGCGTCGCAGGCCTGCTCAAGAAGCACGCCGCCGGCGAGGTGCCGTCCGGCAAAACCATCGTCATCACGGTCACCGGCCACGGCCTGAAGGACCCCCAGTGGGCACTGCGCACCGAGGACGGCAGCGACGTCCAGCCGGTCAAGGTCTCCAACGACGTTGTCACCGTTGCTGCTGAACTGGGACTGGAAGAAAAATAGCCTTGGACACCACCCCGCAGGCCACCGTCGGCGTGCAGCTCATTGAAGCCGGACAAAGTGTCACCGTGCGCGTTCCGGCCACCACCGCCAACCTGGGCCCGGGCTACGACAGCCTGGGCCTGGCTTTGGCGCTGCACGACACCCTGACGGTGGAGAGCCTCGAATCCGAGGAACTCGTGTTCGACCTCGCCGGCGAAGGCGCGGAAACCCTGCCCCGGGACGCCAGCCACCTGGTCATCCGAGCGATGGAAGCTGCCTTCGAACGGCTGGGCTTCCGGCACGGCGGGCTCAAGGTGACAGCGGAAAACGTTGTTCCGCACGGCCGCGGACTGGGTTCCTCGGCGTCGGCGGTGGTGGCAGCAATTTCGGCAGCCAACGCGCTGGTACCGGCGGCAAGCCGCCGTGGAAAGGACTGGATCCTCCAGCTCACCAGCGAACTCGAGGGCCACCCGGACAACGTGGCACCAGCCATTTTCGGCGGACTGGCGCTGTCGTGGCAGGACAGTGACCAGTACAGCAGCACCAGTGCGGCCGTGTCCGGGTCTGTGGTGCCGGTGGTCGCGGTTCCGGACTTCGAGCTGTCGACGGAAACGGCACGGGCGCTGCTGCCTGCATCCGTGGGGCACCATGCTGCAGCCATGAACGCCGGGCGCGCCGCCCTGCTGATCCACGCGCTCACCACCAAACCGGAATTCCTGCTTGCCGGCACCGAGGACTACCTTCACCAGAGTTACCGCGCAGAGGCCATGCGCCCCAGCGCCGCCCTCATCTCGGCGCTCCGCACGGCCGGCCACGCCGCAGTTGTCTCAGGCGCCGGGCCGACGGTGCTGGTCCTGGCCGACGGGCAGGCTGAAGCGGCCGCCGTCGTTGCTTTCATTGAAGAGTTCACCCAAGCGAACACGCCGGACATCCGATGGCGTGTTCTGAAGCTGGCAGTGGACGTTGAAGGTGCTAAGGTGGAGTTGCACCGGCGGTAATTGACGCCTATCTGATCTGCTTCTGCACTTAGTTGCAACCTGATCTCCTACTGCGCAATCTATTCCGGTGCCACCTGCTTGGTCTGTCGCAGGAATCTGCAGTATTGAAACTGCCCCTGAAACGTCAGTCCACAGTTCCACCTTGGGCGGAGCGCAGCGTGAATCAGTATCCGGCCCTGCTGGCCGATATTCATCCGGCAAGGCCGTACAATCCCCGGCTGCAGATCTGAACTGCAGCCCAGATCAAATCATCGCGCCCAGCTCCTCGTCTGGACGCCGTCGAGGGGGAAGGATCCTTCGTGACCGAAACCACTGAGCTGTCGCCAGCTGTGGAACTATCATCTTCTGCTGCCGATTCGGCAGCACCCGCCAAGAGCAGCGGCCTTGCCGGCCTGAAGCTCGCCCAGCTGCAGGCACTTGCCAGCCAGCTCGGGATCTCCGGCGGTTCCCGGATGCGCAAGGGGGACCTGGTTGCGGCCATCTCCGCCCACCGCGCCGGTACTCCCGTGACTAAGGCCCCGGCCAAGTCAGCCGCAAAGCGCACCGAAAGCGTCGCCGCACCGGCAGCTACCGCTGTTGCTGCACCTGCAGCCGCCGCGCCGGCCGAAACCACGGAAGCGCCTGCCGAAGGCACCCGTGCCCGGGGCCGCGGCCGCAGCCGCCGTGCCGTCAGCGACGGAGTTGTGGCACCGGCAGCTGCTGATGCAGCCGCCGAAGCCCCGGCCGCTCCGGTTGAGGCTCCCGCCGCCGCGGAAGCTCCCGAAGCAACCGAAGGCGCTGCCGAACGCCGCCAGCCCCGCACCCGCAACCGCCGCCGCGGCGAAGCAGCCGTGGCAGCACCGCAGGCGGCAGAAGCTGCCGAGGCACCTGCAGAGCAGGCCGACGCCGAGCAGCGCCCAGCTGAACAGCGGACTGGTGAAGCGCGCACCACCGAGCAGCGTACGGCGGAGCCGCGCACAGAGCAGCGCACTGCCGACCGCACTGAAACCGAAGAAGCCGGCCAGCGCACCGACCGCCGCGAAGGCGGCCGCGGACGTGGCCGGGACACCCGTGAGGGCGACAGCGGCCGGGACAACGCCGGCAGCCGCGAGGCAGGCCAGCGCGAAGGCGCCCGCCGCGAGGATACCCGCGACACCCGCGACAGCGATGATTCCGACGGCGGCAGCCGCCGCAACCGCCGCAACCGCCGCGACCGGAACGACCGCAACGAGCGCTCCGGTGGCCAGGACCGGGACAACAGCTCCCGCAACGACCGCTTCCGCGACCGCAACGACCGCCGCCGCGGACGCGCCCAGGGACCGGACGTCGACGACGTCGAAGTCACCGAGGACGACGTCCTGCTGCCCGTTGCAGGCATCCTCGACGTCCTCGAGAACTACGCCTTCATCCGTACTTCCGGCTACCTGCCCGGCCCCAACGACGTTTACGTCTCCCTGGCCCAGGTCAAGAAGTACAACCTCCGCAAGGGCGACGCCGTGGTGGGCGCCATCCGTGCCCCGCGTGACGGCGAAGACCGCAGCCAGCAGTCCGCCCGCCAGAAGTTCAACGCCCTCGTCCGCGTCACCTCCGTCAACGGCAAGACCGCCGAAGAGCTCAAGGACCGCGTCGAGTTCGCCAAGCTGGTTCCGCTCTACCCGTCCGAGCGGCTGCGCCTCGAGACCGATCCCAAGAAGATCGGCCCCCGCGTCATCGACCTCGTCGCCCCGATCGGCAAGGGCCAGCGTGGCCTGATCGTTTCGCCGCCGAAGGCCGGCAAGACGCTCATCCTGCAGTCCATCGCCAACGCGATCACCACCAACAATCCTGAGGTCCACCTCATGATGGTGCTCGTTGACGAACGCCCTGAAGAAGTCACGGACATGCAGCGCACCGTCAAGGGTGAGGTCATTGCCTCCACCTTCGACCGTCCCGCCGATGACCACACCACCGTGGCCGAACTCTCCATCGAACGCGCCAAGCGCCTCGTGGAAATGGGCATGGACGTGGTGGTCCTGCTGGACTCCATGACCCGCCTGGGCCGCGCCTACAACCTGGCAGCACCGGCCTCCGGCCGCATCCTGTCCGGTGGCGTGGACTCCGCCGCGCTGTACCCGCCCAAGCGCTTCTTCGGTGCAGCCCGCAACATCGAAAACGGCGGCTCGCTCACCATCCTGGCCACGGCCCTGGTGGAAACCGGTTCCAAGATGGACGAAGTCATCTTCGAAGAGTTCAAGGGCACCGGCAACATGGAGCTCCGCCTGTCCCGCCAGCTGGCAGACAAGCGCATCTTCCCGGCCGTGGACGTCAACGCGTCCGGCACCCGCCGCGAGGAGAACCTGCTCTCGCCCGAGGAAGTCAAGATCATGTGGAAGCTGCGCCGCGTCCTCTCCGGACTCGAGACCCAGCAGAGCCTTGAACTCCTGACCAACAAGATCCGGGAGACCCAGAGCAACGTTGAGTTCCTGATGCAGGTTCAGAAGACAACACTTGGCGCGAAGTCCGATAACGACAAGTAGCTGAGTTAGGGGCGGGGTCGTCGCATTTTGTGCCGGCCCCGCCTTCGTCGTTCAGTTTTGCCGCCCAGCTCCGGCAGGCCCGTAAGAGAGATGACGAGGGCCCGGCCTGAGCTTGCGAAGGTTGGGAGTCATCGAACGCTCCCGGGGCGGCAAAACCGAACGGCTGTTCAGTCTGGTCGCCTTGCCGCCGCCTTCTGGCAACGCGGAGTCAGATATCGCCCATCTTTGCGGGTTTTGAGGGCTGTAAGTGACCCCGCGTTGCAGTTACTAGACTTGTACAAGTCGAAAGAGGTTTTGAAAAATGTTTGAGTCCGTACAGGGCCTGCTTGATGAGCATGATGCTATCCAGGCGCAGCTGGGGGATCCTGCTGTTTATGCTGACCAGCGGCTTGCGCGCAAGCTGGGGCGGCGGTCGGCTCAGCTTAATGGCATCGTTGAGGCCTACCACAAGTGGGAAGGCATCCGGGACGACCTTGCTGCGGCCAAGGAGATGGCTGACGAGGATCCCGAGTTCGCTGCCGAGGTTCCTGAACTGGAAGAAGCCCTTGAGCTTGCTGCCGCAAAACTGCGCCGCCTGCTCATCCCGCGCGATCCTGACGACGCCCGCAACGTGATCCTTGAGGTCAAGGGCGGTGAAGGCGGCGACGAGGCGGCCCTCTTTGCCGGCGACCTCCTGCGCATGTACACCCGGTACGCGGAATCGCGCGGCTGGAAGACTGAAATCATCTCCGCCACCGAATCGGACCTTGGCGGCTACAAGGACGTCCAGGTTGCCGTGAAGGGCAGTTCGAACGATCCCGCCGAGGGCGTCTACGCCCGGCTGAAGTTCGAAGGCGGCGTGCACCGCGTGCAGCGCGTTCCGGTCACCGAATCGCAGGGCCGTATCCACACCTCGGCCGCCGGCGTGCTGGTACTGCCCGAAGTGGACGAACCCGAAGAGCTCGAGATCAACCAGAACGACCTCAAGATCGACGTCTACAGGTCATCCGGCCCGGGCGGCCAGTCCGTGAACACCACCGACTCAGCCGTGCGCATCACCCACCTTCCCACCGGCATTGTGGTGGCCATGCAGAACGAAAAGTCGCAGCTGCAGAACCGCGAGGCGGGCATGCGCGTCCTGCGTGCCCGCATCCTGGCCCACCAGCAGGAGCAGATCGACGCCGAAAACTCGGCCCAGCGGAAGTCGCAGATCCGCACCATGGACCGCTCGGAGCGCATCCGCACCTACAACTACCCGGAAAACCGCATCGCGGACCACCGCACCGGCTACAAGGCCTACAACCTGGACCAGGTCATGAACGGCGACCTGGAACCGGTCATCCAGTCCGCGATCGAGATGGACGAACAGGCACGCCTGGACGCCATCGGCGACTAGTTCCGCCCTGGACATCAGGACACGACATTCAGGACATGACATTCGGGCCAGGCCAGTCGCTCGCTGACGCCGTCACCGCGGCCACGGCAATCCTGCGCGACGCCGGTGTTCCCAGCCCGCGCGTGGACGCGGAACTGCTCGCCGACCACCTGCTGAACGTGGGACTGGGCCGGCTCCGCGCCATGATGCTCGGCAACACGCCGGCACCGGAAGGCTACGAAGCCCTTGTGGCCGAGCGGGCCAGCAGGATTCCGCTGCAGCACATCACCGGCGTGGCGCACTTCCGCTACCTCGAGCTGGCCGTGGGGCCCGGCGTGTTCATTCCCCGCCCCGAGACCGAATCCGTGGTCCAGCTGGCCATTGACCACGTCAAGGACATGGCGCATCCCCGGATCGTGGACCTGGGCACGGGATCCGGCGCCATCGCCGGTTCCATCGCCCACGAAGTGCCCGGCGCCGAAGTCCACGCCGTGGAGTTCAGCCCCTTCGCCCACGCCTGGGCCGCGAAAAACCTCGCCCCCCTGGGCGTCCACCTCGTCCTGGGGGACCTGCGGAACGCACTGCAGGAGCTGAACGGGACAGTCGACGTCGTGGTTTCCAACCCGCCGTACATCCCGTCCGAGGCCATTCCCAACGAGCCCGAAGTAGCCCTGCATGACCCGCCGGAGGCACTGTACGGCGGGGGAGCTGACGGTATGGAACTTCCGACGGCGGCAGCCGCCTCGGCTGCCCGGCTGCTGGTGCCGGGCGGTTACTTTGTGATGGAACATGCAGAAGTCCAGGCGGAATGGATCGCGGCAATGCTGGGCCGGTCAGGATCGTGGACCAGCATCAGCACCCACCGGGACCTCAACGGCAAGGAGCGCGCCACCAGCGCCGTGCTCGCGGACCAGACCCTACGCAATGAAAGAATGGGCCAGTGACCACAACCTATAACTGCACCAGTGATGACGAGCGGGCACGGGGCCTGGAGCACGCACAGCGCGCGATCAGTGAAAAGAAGTGCGTCGTGCTCCCCACCGATACGGTTTACGGCATCGGGGCCGACGCCTTCTCACCGCAGGCCGTCACCATGCTGCTGGTGTCAAAAGGGCGCAGCCGCACCATGCCACCACCGGTGCTGATTCCGCGCCTCAACGCCCTGGACGGGCTCGCCACGGACGTCTCCGCTGACGCCCGCAAGCTGGCCGAGGCATTCTGGCCCGGCGGATTGACGTTGATCCTGCACGCGCAGCCGTCGCTGGACTGGGACCTCGGCGAAACCAAGGGGACCGTGGCCCTGCGCATGCCCGCCGATGACATCGCCCTTGAGCTGCTCACACTGACCGGCCCGCTGGCCGTCTCCTCTGCCAACCGCACCGGCCAGGCACCGGGACAGACTGCCGCCGCTGCCCGCGAGCAGCTTGCAGAATCCGTTGAGGTCTACCTTGAGGGCGGCTTCCGGCCGAAGGAAGGCGAGACCGCCGTGCCCTCCACCATTGTGGACGCCACCGGGCCCCTCCTGCGTGTGGTGCGCAACGGAGCCGTCAGCCTGGACCAGCTCAGGGAACACGTTCCGGGTGTCCTGGGTTTGGGCGAGATCCCCATGGCGCCGGAAGAACTCGAGGAGCCGGTGACTGCGGAGGCGTCTGACACTCCGGAGACAGCCGGGGATTCTGCGGCAGCGGGCCCTGCTGCTGCCGAAGCCCGCAGCGCGGCCGGCAGCAGTGCCGTCAGTACCAACGACAACAATGCGGAGAACTGACATGCAGCCCAAAGTCGCCGTTGCGGCCGTAACGTTCGACCGCCACGAGGAGCTTGCCCTGCTCCTGAAAGGGCTGGCGGAGCAGACCGCGCCCATCCATTCCATCGCCCTGGTGGACTCGGGCACCGTCCCGGCCACCGACGTCGTCAACGCCGGGGGAGCACAGAACATCAACTACCTGCGCTCCGAAGCGAACCTTGGCGGCGCTGGCGGGTTTGCGTACGCCATCCTGGCCGCCATGGCCAGCGGCGCCGAGTGGATCTGGATGATGGACGACGACGGCCATCCCGAAGACGCCAGCTGCCTGGCCGAGCTTCTCCGCACCGCAGAGGAGCACCAGCTGGACATCATCAGCCCCCTGGTAGCCGCCACCGCCGATCCCAACCGGCTGTCTTTCAATTTCCGCATCAACGGGTTGCTCACCAACGACCGCTCCCGCCTGGCGCCGATGGGCTACCTGCCGGACATGGTGCACTTCTTCAACGGTGCACTGATCCGGACCGAGGTCTTCTACCGGATCGGTATCCCGGACGTGAAGTTCTTTATCCGCGGGGACGAAGTGGACTTCCTGTCGCGAGTGAAAAAGGCCGGGCTCAAGTACGGCACGCTGGCCACTGTCGCCGTACAGCATCCCGCCACATGGACGGAGATGAAGCCCGTTTTTGGCGGGTTCATCACCCCGGTCATTCCCGAGGGCGAGTTCAAGCGCTACTGCTACTTCCGGAACCGTGGCTACCTGACCCGCAAGTACCGCAACCTTCGCTGGTTCAGCGCGGACATCGTCGGGTTCCCTTATTACTTCCTGAAGACCGGTGACCTCAAGGGCCTGGCACACTGGTTCAGGGCATATTCCACCGGCTTCCGCGGCAAGGGCTTCGGCTCACCCGCGGAACTGATGTCCGCCAACAGCTAGGCCGCCGTGGAGAACCTGTACGCCGTCGTCGTCACCTACAACCGCGCCGACTTCCTGCGCAACCTGCTCGATTCCTTCGCCCGCCTGGACACTGCCCCGACGCGGATCCTGGTGGTGGACAACGCGAGCAGCGACCACACGCCGGAGGTAATTGCCCGGGCGGCTGCAGCCGGGCTGCCCATCCAGTACGAACGGCTGGAGCAGAACGTCGGCGGGGCCGGCGGGTTTTCCCGCGGCGTGGAACTGGCACTGGAGTCCGGCGCCGAATGGCTGTGGCTGATGGATGACGACGTCGAAGTGCTTCCCGGCGCGGTGGACGCCCTGGCGAAATTCACGCCGGATTACTCCTGCATGATCGGGCGCCGCTATGACGCCAACGGCAAACCGTTCTTCTGGCAGCACCATTTTGTCGAGGCACTCGGCATATTCCTGCCGGTCTCCCGAGACGTGTTCCGGCATTCCGAGGTGTTCCGCACCAACGTGGGGAACTTTGAAGGCATGCTCATCAACGCCTCCGTGGCCCGGAACATCGGCCTGCCCGATCCGCGCTTCTTTATTACGTGGGACGACCTCATCTACGGCTGGCTGGCCGCGCAGCAAACCCCGGTGGTGTACGTCAACGCCTTTGTCATCAAAAAGGTCCGTGCCCAGCGCCAGGTTGACCTCGGCCTGCGCCACCTCAACGATTCATCCGACCTCAGCCGCCGCTACGTGATGCGAAACCGCGGGCATGTGGCGCACTACCTGCGGGCCCACGGCAAATTCAACCGGGCGGGTTTCGCCGCGGGCACCGCGCTGACCTTCCTCAAGGAACTTGTCCGCCTGGTCCTCGTGGAGCGGACCCTGAAGGGCTCCGGTGCGCTCTGGCAAGGGTGGCGTGAATCGCGCACCATCCTTGCCGACGCCGGGTGGAAACCCATGCCGCCGCTGCCGGTGTATCCGGGCAGCGGAACCCGAAGCGATTAGTATCGTTCTAAGCCCCGACGCCGTCCGACAGTTTCGCGGCGGGGAATTTTGAAACAGGCGCCTGGCCGCCGTGGTAGTGGAAGTCGGTTGCATCTTTCGTTGAGTACACAATCAGAAACGCGCGCACCTGCCGCAGTACGGGACGAGAAGCCCGCCCTCTGGATCTGGATCCAGCTCTTCCTCGACTCCATGTCGTGGGTTGTGGCGATCGGCCTGGCGCTGCTGCTGCGCTACGAAATGGGCGTCCGGGTGGAACAGCTCGCCGGAGCCTGCCTCATCGCCGCGATCGCGGTGGTGGCACAAATGCTGGCCGGCTACTCCCTCGCCTTGTACCGGGGCAGGTACCCGTTCGGCAGCTTCCAAGAGGCCAAGGCGCTGGTGTTCGTCACCGTCATCGTGGCGGCAACCATCACCGTGAGCCTGCTGGTGCTCTACGCGGAGATCAACATCGGCCGCAGTGTGGGCCTGATCGCCTTCCCCTTCGCCTGCCTCTTTATGTGCGCCGCCCGCTATGCAAAACGCCTCTACGTGGAGGGCAAGACCCGGCCCGGGGACGGGGCCCAAAACACCTTGGTGTACGGCGCCGGATTCCTCGGCAACTCCCTGGTGACCAGGATGCTGCAAGACCCGGACTCCCCGTACTTCCCCGTGGGGCTGGTGGACGACGACCCCGCAAAGAAGCACCTGCGGCTTTCCGGCGTCCAGGTGCAGGGCCGCGGCGACGACCTGCCGGCGATCATCCGCCGCACCCGGGCCAAAGTCCTGGTCCTTGCCTTCGCCAACGTGGAAGCCACCGTGGTGCGCCGCATCTCGGACGCTGTGGCCGGCCTGAACGTGCGCGTGCTGGTACTGCCCCCGCTGCGGGACATGCTGGGCACCGGTGCACCCGCCGGTTTCTCCGACTTCCGCGACGTCGCGGTGGAGGACCTGATCGGACGCCGTCCGGTGGACATCGAGGTTGACGAAATTGCCGGGTACATCAAAGGCAAACGGGTGCTGGTGACCGGAGCCGGAGGCTCCATCGGATCGGAACTGTGCCGCCAGATCGTGCAGTTCCACCCTGCCGAACTGATCATGCTGGACCACGACGAAACAGGCCTGCAGCAGACCCAGATCTCCATCACCGGCCACGGACTCCTGGCAGGCCGGGATACCGTGCTGGCCAACATCCGCGACGGCGAAGCCCTGCTGGACATCTTCGAGGACCGCCGCCCGGAGGTGGTGTTCCACGCTGCGGCCCTCAAGCACGCGCCGCTGCTGCAGCAGTATCCGGTGGAAGCCTGGAAAACGAACGTCTGCGGCACCCTGAACGTACTTCGCGCTGCCCAGCGCGCCGGCGTCACGCACTTCGTGAACATCTCCACCGACAAAGCGGCCAACCCCACCACCGCCCTTGGCCACTCCAAACGGGTTGCGGAGAAACTTACCGCCTGGATGGCGGGGCAGACGTCCGGGAAGTACGTCTCCGTCCGCTTCGGCAACGTGATGGGCAGCCGCGGCTCAATGCTGCCGCTCTTTACCGAACAGATCCGCGTCGGCGGCCCGGTCACGGTGACGGACCCCGACGTCACACGCTTCTTTATGACCATCCCCGAAGCCTGCCAGCTCGTCATCCAGGCCGGTGCCATCGGTACCGGCGGGGACGTGCTGATCCTGGACATGGGCGAACCGGTCCGGATCCTGGATGTGGCGCAGCGGATGATCGCGATGTCGGGCAAGGACGTGGAGATCATCTACACCGGCCTGAGGCCGGGGGAGAAGCTGCACGAGGAACTGGTGGGCACCGGTGAACTCGACAAGCGCCCCCTGCACCCGAAGATTTCGCACACCAGGGCCATGGAGCAGGATCCCGCCAAGCTTGACCTCAACATCTGGCTGGCCCGCTGTGAGGCAGAACAAGGCGCCAGCATCGCCGCCATTCCCGATGACGAGGCCACTGACGCCGGTGAAGTGCGGGTGGCGTCGTGATGCCGTTGCTCCTCGTAGCCGGGATCACATTGGCAGCCAGCCTGCTGCTTCCCCTGGCCGTGAAGCCGCTGCTGGTCCGGATGGGGGTGGTGGATGTTCCCTCGGCACGCTCATCGCACGTGAAAGTAACAATCCGCGGCATGGGCCTGGCCACGGCACTGGCCACGGCGATCGGATACGCGGCAGCGCTGCTGCTGGGGTTTGTGACGGTGGACCGCTCCATCTCCGCCGTCGTGCTGGCCATTATTGCCGCCTGTGCCGCCGTGGGCTGGGTCGAGGACCTGCGCGGCATGTCCATCCGCGGCCGGGCAGCCGCCCAGCTCGGGATCGGTGCCGCCGGCTCCGCAGTACTCATCGTCCTCACGGGACAGTCGTTCTGGTGGCTTCCGCTGGGTGCACTGGCCATCGCCGCCTACGTCAACATCGCCAACTTCATGGACGGCGTCAATGGCATCTCCGGCCTGCACGGGGTGACAGCAGGGGTGGCCTACGCTGTTGCCGGGCTGCTGTCAGAACAGCCCTGGCTGACCGCCGGCGGCACGGTTCTGGCAATGTCCTTCCTCGGGTTCCTCCCATGGAACCTGGGCCGCGGCTCGGTATTCCTGGGCGACGTCGGCAGCTACCTGCTGGGTGCGTCGATAGCCGCACTCGCGGTGGCCGGCTTCCTCGGCGGCGTGTACGTCGAGTACGTCCTCTCGCCGATCCTGGTGTACGCGGCGGACACCGGTTACACCCTGCTCCGCCGGATCAAGGCGGGGGAGCGGTGGTACGCATCCCACCGGGAACACGTGTACCAGCGGCTCACGGACGTGGGCTTCTCGCACCTGATGTCGGCCGGAATCGTCACACTGTGCACGGCCGCAGTGATCATCCTCGGGTTCGTTGCGGCGACGGCCACGCTTCCGATTGTTGCGCTGTGCGTCGCTGCCAGCGTGCTGGTGCTGGCTTTGTACCTGGCCAGCCCGGACCTGATCCGCCGGTACCGCCGCCCGTCCAAGGTCACGCGCCTGCCCGTGACCTGAACCGTGTTCTATCTCGTGTAGAATTTGAGGGCAGCCAAAGCTGCCCTCCACACTGCCTTTTGGCCACCTGCCTTTTGGTGCCGACGATTGGGATCGAATGACCTCCAACGCCGAGTCCGGACCTGCGTCCGGCAACGGAAGAGTTGGCGCATCCGGTCCCACGCCGTCCCTCTGGCTGAACCTCCTCAAGCGCAGTTCGCTGGCCGCGGCGGCCGGACTTGTCCTGTGCGCCGTTCCTGCAGCAATCCTCGCAGGACCCGGCGGCGCCCTTTCCAGTACTGCCGGCGGGTTGCTGGTGATGCTGTTCTTCGGCATCAGCCTCCTGGTGGGGCACTTTGTGGGACGCAGCAACCCTTCCGGAGCCATCGGCATGTTCGTGGCCACCTACTTTGTCAAAGTGGTGGGCTTTGCCGCCGTCCTGTTTGTGGTCGGTGCTCCGGCGTGGCTGAACGGCCGCTGGTTCGTCGCCGGGGCTGTAACTGCCGTCGTCCTCTGGCAGGCTGCAGAAATCCATGGTTTCAGCAAAGCCCGCCTCCAGATCTACAACGATCCAGAAACCAAGGAAACCCCCGATGCGTGATCCCAGGAAGCCCACGGAAGGCACCAACGGCAGCAGGGGATCAAAGGCTTCAGCTCCCGATGTATCAGGCGACGGAACCAGCGGCGGATACAACGCCGGCATGGCCGTATTCAGCTACATCGTTGGCGGAATCATCGTCTGGAGTTTGATAGGGTGGGGACTGGATTATCTGTGGGGAACGCGCTGGATTGTGCTCGCAGGCGCTCTGCTTGGAGCCGTCGGAGGTTTTTACCTTTCCCACATGCATGGCCTGACCAGTTCTCGAAAAAATGCTGGGGAGCGCCATGCTGCCAGCGGGCCGTCCCAGGACGGCGACACTAATGCCAAATAATTTCACAGGGGGAACAGCAGGCCATCAGGCTGCCGGTCCCCGCCCAACGCCCAATGATGGACACTGCAGAGAGGAAACGCGTTGATCGCGCTTGCGCTCCCGGCCCAAGATTCAGGAGAGTTTACTCCTCCTGGTATTAACGAAATGCATTTGCCGGCAATCCTGCCGTGGGGTGCCGCAGAAGGATTCTCCAAGCAGATGCTGCTGGTCCTCCTCTCTGTCGTCTTTATCGCCGTCTTCTTCGTGCTCGCCGCACGCAAGCAGCAGCTGGTACCCGGCAAGCTCCAGTTCGCCGGCGAAGCCGCCTACGGCTTCGTCCGCAACGGAATTGCCAAGGACATCATCGGCGGCAGGGACTTCATCAAGTACGTCCCGCTGTTGTTCAGCCTGTTCTTCTTCATCCTGGTGAACAACATCTACGGCGCCATCCCGTTCTTCCAGCTCCCCACGTTCTCTCACGTCGGCGGCGCCTATGTACTGGCGGGCATTGTCTACTTCACCTGGATCGCCATTGGCGTCAAGAAGAACGGACTCCGTTACTTCAAGCTGGCCACCGTGCCCTCCGGTGTTCCCTGGTTCATCCTTCCGATCGTCATCCCGATCGAGATCATCTCCAACTTCCTGGTCCGGCCCGTCACGCACAGCCTCCGTCTGTTCGCGACCATGCTCGCAGGACACCTCATTGTGATGATCGCCGGCTACGGCATCGAGTTCCTCATCATGCAGGAGAACGTCCTGCTCAAGGGAACCTCCGTCCTGGTCCTGGCCGGTGCCATCGCCATGTACATGCTTGAAGCCCTGATCATGGTCCTGCAGGCCTACGTGTTTACCCTGCTGACAGCGATCTACATCGAAGGCGCGCTTCACGCCGACAGCCACTAAGGCACCCTAAGCTTCCCCTCGCGGGGATAGAGCAACCCAAACAACCTGCCACATGGGTGGCATCTTGAAAGGAAGAAAAATGGAAGGCAATCTCAACCTCGTAGGTTACGGTCTGTCCGCAATCGGCGGTGGTATCGGTGTTGGTCTCGTATTCGCTGCCTACATCAACGGCGTCGCCCGCCAGCCGGAAGCACAGCGTGTCCTGCAGCCGATCGCATTCCTCGGCCTTGCGCTGACCGAAGCCCTCGCCATCCTCGGCCTGGTCTTCGCCTTCGTTCTCTAGTCCTTAGAACGAAGCGAACTTACAGAACCGAGTAGAAAAGGACGGGTGAAATATGAATCAGCTGATCATCTCAGCCGCCACTGAGGGCGAAGTCAACCCCCTGGTTCCCAATGTCTGGGAAATGGGCGTTGTCCTCGTGGGCTTTGCCATCCTCATGTTCATCGTGGTCAAGTTCGTTGTCCCGATGTTCGAAAAGACCTTCGCCGAGCGTGCCGAGGCCATCGAAGGCGGCATTGCAAAGGCTGAAAAGGCCCAGGCTGAGGCGTCTGCTGCACTCGAAGAGTACAAGCAGCAGCTGACCGACGCCCGCGCCGAAGCCAACCGCATCCGTGAGGAAGCCCGCGCCGAAGGTGCCCAGATCCTCGCGGACCTGAAGGAAAAGGCAGCTGCAGAGTCTGCCCGCATCACGGCCCAGGCCCACGCCCAGATCGAATCCGAGCGCCAGGCGGCTGTTGTGTCGCTGCGTTCGGAGGTCGGCACCCTCGCCACTACCCTCGCCGGCCGCATCGTCGGCGAATCGCTGAACGACGACGATCGTGCAGCACGGGTTGTGGACCGCTTCCTGGCAGATCTGGAGACCCAGAACGCAGGTGCAGCTAAGTAATGGCAGGCGTATCGAGCGAATCGCTGGCAACAGCCCTGGCCGAGTTGGAAGCCAAGCTTCCGACGGCGTCGCTGCAGCTGGCAAAGGAACTCTTCGGAATTCTGGGAATGGTGGACAGCTCGGCTGGCTTGCGCCGCGCCCTGACTGACCCGTCCCGCAACGGAGACGAAAAGTCGGCGCTGGTCAGGCAGCTGGTTGGCGGAAAAGTCTCCGCTGATGCTGCAGAGATCGCGGGCGGACTGGCCAGCTCACGCTGGGCAAACGCGCGGGATATCGGCGATGCACTCGAGACTCTTGCCGCAACGGTGGTCATTTCCGTTGCTGAAAACAAGTCGGCCGTTTCTGCCTCCGGAATCTCTGGCCTGGAGGAGCTGGAGAACGATCTGTTCTCCTTCAACCAGGCCGTTGCCTCCAACCACGAGGTACAACGTGCTCTGTCCGAACCGCAGGCCAGTGCTGCAGCCAAGGCGACGCTGGCCGAAAGGCTGGTTCCCGGTGTGAGCGAGGAAGCAAGGGTCCTCATCACGCAGGCGGTCACCCAGCCCCGTGGCATCAAGGCCACCCGGCTGGTGGGTCGGTTCGCCGAACTGGCGGCCAAGCGGCAGCAGCGCTGGATTGCAACGGTCAGCGTGACCCGTCCCTTGACGCAGACGCAGCTGGCACGCCTCCAGGCGGGCCTGAATGCACTGTACGGGCGGGAACTGAAGGTCAACGTCAATGTTGACCCGGCACTCATTGGCGGCATCCGCGTCCAGGTTGGTGACGAAGTGCTCGACGCTTCGGTCATCACCCGCCTGGGCCAGCTGCAACGCCAGCTGGCCGGCTAGCCGGACAAGCACACCACAACTGATAGAAACCCCGGTCATCGTGACAACGATGATCACAAAACAGGAGAGCAGGGACTGCAGATGGCCGAATTGACCATCAACGCCGACGACGTCCGTAATGCGCTGAACGAGTTCGCGGCGTCCTACGAACCCGGAAACGCAGAACGCGTAGAGGTCGGCCGCGTAACCACCGCTAGTGACGGCATCGCCCGTGTTGAGGGCCTTCCCTCGGTCATGGCGAACGAGCTGCTGCGCTTCGAGGACGGCACCCTGGGCCTGGCCCAGAACCTGGACGTCCGCGAAATCGGCGTTATCATCCTCGGTGACTTCACCGGCATCGAAGAAGGCCAGGAAGTCCACCGGACCGGACAGGTTCTGTCCGTTCCCGTTGGCGACGCCTTCCTCGGCCGTGTTGTCGACCCGCTGGGCGTGCCCATCGACGACCTCGGCGAGATCAAGGCCGAGACCACCCGCGCACTGGAGCTCCAGGCTCCCGGCGTAACCCAGCGCAAGTCGGTGCACGAGCCGATGCAGACCGGACTCAAGGCCATCGACGCCATGATTCCGATCGGCCGCGGCCAGCGCCAGCTGATCATTGGCGACCGCCAGACCGGCAAGTCTGCGATCGCGATCGACACCATCATCAACCAGAAGGCCAACTGGGCTTCGGGCGATGTGACCAAGCAGGTCCGCTGCATCTACGTGGCAATCGGCCAGAAGGCGTCAACCATTGCCGCCATCCGCCAGACCCTCGAGGACAACGGCGCGCTGGAGTACACCACCATCGTGGCGTCCCCGGCATCCGACCCCGCAGGCTTCAAGTACCTGGCACCGTACGCCGGTTCGGCCATCGGCCAGCACTGGATGTACGGCGGCAAGCACGTCCTCATCGTGTTTGATGACCTGTCCAAGCAGGCTGAGGCTTACCGTGCAGTGTCGCTGCTGCTCCGCCGCCCGCCGGGACGCGAAGCGTACCCGGGCGATGTCTTCTACCTGCACTCCCGCCTGCTGGAGCGTTGTGCAAAGCTCTCCGACGAGCTGGGCGCAGGTTCCATGACCGGCCTGCCGCTGATCGAAACGAAGGCCAATGACGTTTCGGCCTACATCCCCACCAACGTGATCTCCATCACCGACGGCCAGATCTTCCTGCAGTCGGACCTCTTCAACGCCAACCAGCGTCCTGCTGTTGACGTTGGTGTGTCTGTGTCCCGCGTGGGCGGTGCCGCACAGGTCAAGTCCATGAAGAAGGTTTCCGGCACGTTGAAGCTGGACCTCGCCCAGTACCGCGACATGCAGGCTTTCGCCATGTTTGCCTCGGACCTGGACGCCGCTTCACGCCAGCAGCTGACCCGCGGTGCACGCCTGATGGAACTGCTGAAGCAGGGCCAGTACTCGCCGTTCCCGGTGGAGAACCAGGTTGTGTCCATCTGGGCCGGCACCAACGGCTACCTCGACGACGTTCCGGTTGAGGACATCAGCCGCTTCGAGTCGGAGTTCCTGGAGCACCTGTCCCACAAGTCCTCCATCCTCACCACGCTGGCGCAGACCAACGTGCTGGACGATGACACCGTTGCAGCTCTGAAGTCCGCCATTGTGGACTTCAAGAAGGGCTTTTTCGGCGAGGGTGACAACCACCTGGTAGGTGCCGGCCACGAGGAGCATGACGCTATCTCCGAGGGCGACGTTGACCAGGAAAAGATCGTCAAGCAGAAGCGCTAATTCCATTGACCGGGTGTGCCGGGCCGCCAAGGTCCGGCACACCCGGTTTAGGGAATGTTAGGAAAGGATAAGTATGGGAGCCCAGATTCGGGTCTACCGCCAGAAGATCAGCTCGACCACGTCGATGCGCAAGATCTTCAAGGCGATGGAACTGATCGCTACCTCGCGCATCGGCAAGGCCCGTGCGCGCGTAGCAGCTTCACTGCCTTACGCGAACGCGATCACGCGCGCCGTTTCTGCTGTCGCCAGCCAAAGCGAAATCGACCACCCGCTGACCACTGAGCCGGAGCAGATCCGCCGTGCCGCCGTCCTGGTAATCACCTCGGACCGCGGCCTGGCCGGATCCTACTCGGCAAGCGTGCTCAAGCAGGCGGAAGGTCTCAACGAGCTGCTCCACGCCGAAGGCAAGGAAGTCAAGACGTACCTCGTCGGACGCAAGGCGCAGGCCTACTTCGAGTTCCGGAACCGCGAATATGCACGGGTCTGGACCGGAGGCACCGACGCACCGGAGTTCGCCACCGCCCGTGAAATCGGCGAGGCGCTGCTCACGGAATTCGCCACCGACTATGAAGAGGGCGGCGTGGACGAGATCCACGTGGTGTACACCCGCTTCAAGTCCATGGTCACCCAGGAGCCCACGGTCATCCGCCTGCTTCCCCTGGAAGTAGTGGAAGAGCAGGCAGCTTCTGAATCGGACC
Source organism: Pseudarthrobacter sp. fls2-241-R2A-168 (assembly GCF_030209335.1). Taxonomy (NCBI): domain Bacteria; kingdom Bacillati; phylum Actinomycetota; class Actinomycetes; order Micrococcales; family Micrococcaceae; genus Pseudarthrobacter; species Pseudarthrobacter sp. fls2-241-R2A-168. Next base: position 22,492 of record NZ_JARVSG010000057.1, on the reverse strand, counting down.
TGTTGCCGCTGTACGAGTTCGAGCCGGAAACCGAGCGTGTTCTTGACGCCCTGCTGCCGCGCTACATCGAGTCACGCATCTTCGCGGCCATGCTGCAGGCAGCAGCTTCCGAGCTCGCTGCACGCCAGCGCGCCATGAAGTCCGCCGGCGACAACGCCACGGACCTCATCAAGAAGTACACGCGTCTGCGCAACACGGCCCGCCAGGCTGAAATTACGCAGGAGCTTTCCGAGATTGTTGCCGGCGCCGACGCCCTCGCGTCCTAGCCTGCTGCAGCCGGTTCCGCTGGACCTGCACCACCACAGATAAACTTAAACCCACGCCATCTACTGAGTGAAGTGAGAGAGATGACTGCCACTGCTACCGAACACGTAGCCGCAACGTCCGGTGCCACCGGCCGCATTGCGCGCGTAATCGGCCCGGTTGTCGACGTCGAATTCCCGGCCGACGCAATCCCGTCCATCTACAACGCCCTCACCACCGAGATTACTCTCAACGGTGTAACCAAAACGATCACGTTCGAGACCTCCCAGCACCTGGGTGACAACCTCGTCCGCGCCATCTCCCTGCAGGCCACCGACGGACTCGTCCGCGGCACGTCCGTAGTGGACAGCGGTGCCCCCATCTCCGTGCCGGTCGGCGACGGTGTCAAGGGCCACATCTTCAACGTCCTGGGCCAGCCCCTGGACGTTACCGAGTCGGAACTGGAGATCAGCCAACGCTGGCCCATCCACCGCAAGGCACCGAGCTTCGCTTCGCTCGAAGGCTCCACCGAGATGCTCGAAACCGGCATCAAGGTCATCGACCTCCTCACCCCGTACATCAAGGGTGGAAAGATCGGCCTGTTCGGCGGCGCCGGCGTCGGCAAGACCGTTCTGATCCAGGAAATGATCACCCGTGTTGCCCGCAACTTCGGTGGTACCTCGGTATTCGCCGGCGTGGGTGAGCGTACCCGTGAAGGTAACGACCTCTGGGTTGAAATGGAAGAGGCAGGCGTCCTCAAGGACACCGCCCTTGTGTTCGGCCAGATGGACGAGCCGCCGGGAACGCGTCTGCGCGTGGCCCTGTCCGCACTGACCATGGCGGAGTACTTCCGCGATGTGCAGAACCAGGACGTGCTGCTCTTCATCGACAACATCTTCCGCTTCACCCAGGCAGGTTCCGAGGTTTCCACCCTCCTCGGCCGCATGCCCTCGGCTGTGGGCTACCAGCCCAACCTGGCTGACGAAATGGGCCTCCTGCAGGAGCGCATTACGTCCACCAAGGGCCACTCCATCACCTCCATGCAGGCCATCTACGTTCCCGCAGATGACTACACGGACCCGGCACCGGCCACCACCTTCGCACACCTCGACGCGACCACGGAACTTTCCCGTGAAATCGCCTCCCGTGGTCTGTACCCGGCTGTTGACCCGCTGACGTCCACCTCCCGCATCCTGGATCCCCAGTACATCGGCAAGGACCACTACAACACGGCTGTCCGTGTGAAGCAGATCCTGCAGAAGAACAAGGAACTCCAGGACATCATCGCCATCCTTGGTGTTGACGAACTCTCCGAAGAGGACAAGATCGTCGTGTCGCGTGCACGCCGTATCCAGCAGTTCCTCTCGCAGAACACCTACACCGCCAAGCAGTTCACCGGCGTCGAGGGCTCCACGGTTTCCATCAAGGACACCGTCGAAGGCTTCTCAGCCATCTGCGACGGCGAGCTGGACCACATCGCGGAGCAGGCGTTCTTCAACGTCGGCGGCCTCGATGACGTTGAGCGCCAGTGGGCCAAGATCCAGGAACAGACCAAGTAATATGGCTGAGCTTGAGGTTGAGATTGTCGCAGCGGACCACTTCGTGTGGTCCGGAGCGGCCAAGATGGTCAAGGCCCGCACCAGCGATGGTGAAATCGGAATCCTGCCCGGCCACTCGCCCCTGCTGGCGATCCTGGCCGAGGGTGAGCTGGCTATCCAGCCGGTTTCCGGGGACCGTATTGCGGTAGATGTCGACGGCGGGTTCTTCTCCGTGGACAACAACCGTGTGGTTATTGTTGCTGACAACGCCCACCTGGGCGGCTCGGCTACCGCTGGGATCCGCTAGCACCACCTTGATGGACGCACCGAGTCTTCCGTTCATCGCCATGGCAATCACGTTTGGATTGCTGGTATTTGCACTGTGCCTTTCGGGGGTGCGCCGCTTCAACCTGCGGCGTGCCCTCGGCACGGTGGACGCCTCCATTTGCACGGCTGGAAACAGCTGGCAGGTGGGGGTTTGTCGTTATCAGGACAACGACCTCGAGTGGTTCCGCCTGTTCTCGTTGAGTGTCCGGCCGAAGCACAAATTCAAAAGGCATTCACTGGAGCTGCTGGGCCGCCGCAAGCCCACGGAGGCCGAGGCAGTGAAGGTCCAGCCCGACGTCGTTATTGTTGAACTCCGCTACGAGGGGCAGGATCTCCGCCTTGCCATGAAGTTCGACGCCTACGCCGGGCTGTCCTCCTGGCTGGAAGCCGGGCCGGTCATCGGCGTGGGCACCTGGCGCTAGCCACTGTGGACTGGGTTTTTGACGTCCGTCTCACCGACGGCCCGGTGTACTGGGCTTCCCTGGTCCTGGGCCTGGCGGGTGCCGTGTATCTGCTCGCACCTCCCGCACCGACGGGCCGACGGCGCTGGCTTGTCCAGGTGGTTGCCGCCGTTGCAGCAGCCTTCGCCCTGGTGGCCACGGTCCACTGGGCGCTGATTAATCTTTTCTCCGTCTTCCCGGAAAACATCCCCGATGCCGTCCTGCTCTGGGTGGTGCCCGCCGTGGCCGCCCTGCTCCTGCTCCTGCTCCGGCTGCCCCGAAGCAGCTGGCCCCGCCGCGCCACCGGCCTGGCCGCGGTTCTGCTGGTCGCGGCCCTGTCCTGCGTACAGGTCAACGCCTACTTCGGCCTGAACCGGACCGTCAGTGACCTTCTCGGCACTGCCGTGGCCCGAATCCCCATGCTTGAACCTGGGCTGATGCGGCAGGACGGAGCGGCCGACGGCGTCCCGCTCCACGGGTGGGCGCCGCAGGGTGAGCTTCCGGCCGGGGGAGTCCTGCGCAAGGCTGCCATTCCGGGCACCGCTTCCGGCATGGCCACCCGCGACGCGTATATCTACCTGCCGCCTGCGTACTTCGCCAGGAACCGGCCTGCCCTGCCCGTGCTGGTGCTGATTGCCGGCCAGCCGGGCGGGCCCCCGGACTGGCTCACCGGCGGGGCGCTGGACGGACACATGGACTCCTTCGCCGCGGCCCATGGAGGCCTGGCGCCGGTGGTGGTCATTCCCGATCCCAACGGTTCCCAGTCCGCAAACACCATGTGCATGGACAGCCGGATAGCGCAGGCCGATACGTTCCTTTCCCGCGATGTCCCCGACTGGATCAGTTCAACGCTGGCCGTAGACACTAACCACCACCAATGGGCTATTGGCGGCTTTTCCTTCGGCGGCACCTGCGCGCTGCAGATGGGAACCCGGCACCCCGACCTGTTCCCCGCCATCCTTTCGTTCTCCGGCGAAGCCGAGCCGGCGCTTGCCAAGGAGCGGCAAAAGACGATTGATGCCGCCTTCCCCGGGAAACCGGAGGAGTTCGACTCGCAGACCCCCCTGGCCCTGATGAAAGAGCGGCGCTTCGAGTCCAGCGGCGTGTACCTGACGGCCGGACAGGACGACCCGGAATTCGTGGCCTACCTTAATACGCTTGCCGCTGCCGCCCGGGAGGCCGGCTTCGACGTCCGCGCTTACACGGTGGAACATACGGGCCATTCCTGGGACACGTCCTCCAAGCGGATTGCCGATGCCCTGCAGTTCCTTTCCGACAGATGGGGGCTGGGCCAGTGACTTCCGGACAGCAGATACGAACGGCATCCCTGGCGTGGACAACAGTGGTACGTCCCGCACGGGACCGGATCCTTACCGGACTGAAATCGATGCCGTTCTCGGTGGCGGTGCTCGCGGTGCTCCTGGTCACCGGCGCCGTCACGGGCAGCTTCCTGGCAGGGCCGCCGGAGCAGTTGCTCGACGGGGCCGGAGTCAGCGGACCGGGCCTGCGTGCCGGGAACTGGTGGTCCCTCTTTACCAGCCTCTTCTTCGCCACCAACCCGTTGGCCTATATCTCGGCGTCGCTGATGATCCTCGTGCTATTGGGCCTGGCGGAGCGGAGGCTGGGAACACCTGCCACGGTGGCGCTGTTCCTCGGCGGCCAGTTCGGGGCCGTCACGATCTTCCTGCTGATCACCCAACTGGCCGGCTACGTTGGTGACGGATGGCTCGACCGGATGGCAGACGATATCCTGATTGGACCCTACCCGGCAGTCCTGGCGGCAGGCCTTGCTGCCACCGGACGGCTGCCCGTCCTCTGGCAGCGCCGGCTGCGGACCGGCGTGCTTTCGATTTCGCTCCTGCTGGTGCTGTATGTCGGGCATGCCGAAACGGTCATTGGCCTGATTGGCGCCGTCCTGGGACTCCTCGTGGGCTGGTGGATCCAGGGTGACCACGGCCAGCTGCACCGGCACCGTTCCACCGGCCGTGAGGCGCGGAACCTGCTTGCCCTCACGGTTGCCGTCTTTGCGGTGGGCCCGATCCTGACGGGCATCGCGCGTGCGCCCACAGGTCCGCTGGCACTCCTGCGGGAGGTGGTCCTGAATCCGATGCCCACCCTTGGCCAGCTGGCATTCAACTGCGGCACCACGGTGGAGGCATCCTGCCTGGAAGCCGGAAGGGCCGGTTTCGCCGGGCCCTTCGGCCTCGCCCTGGCGGTGGTCCCGGTGGTGCTGCTGTTGATCTGCGCCGACGGCATACGCCGGGGCCGCCGCCTTGCCTTGAACATCGCCATTGCCATCCAACTGGCCGTGACCGCGCTGGCGGCCGTCTATCTCGCCCTTTTCGCCCTGGTTCCGTCCCGGCCGCACGGCGCCGCCGCACCGCCCATGGGCTCCGCGTTTGCCCATGTACTTCCACTGGTCTGCGTGCCCCTGCTGCTGGCGGTGCTCCTCTGGGTGAACCGGCGGCAGTTCCGCGTCCAGACAGTTCCAGCCGCACGCCGGATGCTGGCCTTCGTGGTGGGAGGTTCGTGGCTTGTCCTTGCCGCCGGCTACACCATCGCCTGGTTGTGGGCCGGGGGACTGATGCGCGACGGCGGCCTCCTGGGGCTCTTTGCCGAACTGGCCCGGCAGTACGTGCCGGTACCTATTCCGCAGCAGTACCACCGCGTTTTTGCCGAGCGGAACACCGTGGAAGCGGTCCTCTTTGCCTACTCGGGCCCAGTGTTCTGGGTTATTGCCCTGGTGACTGTCTGGTGGGCCCTGCTGAGCGGACACCACGGCAACGATTCCGGGCGCCAGGACAGGATCAGGGCACGTCATCTGCTCCACCAGGGCGGGGGACCGCTCTCCTGGATGGCGTTGTGGGAACCGAACATGTATTGGTTCAGCCCCGACGGACAGGGCGCATTCGCATTCCAGCGGCACGGCAGCGTGGCACTGACACTCGGCGGCGCTTTTGGGTCCGCAGACGCCCAAGTCCGCGTGACCGAGGAGTTTCTTGGTTACTGCAGGCGCGAGGCCATGATCCCGGCGCTCTACTCCTGCGACGATGCGGTCTGGCCGATGCTGCAGGAGCGGGGGTATTCCCGGGTCGCCGTGGCCCAGGAGACCCGCCTGGCCATCCGCGAACTGGAGTTCAAGGGGAAGGAATGGCAGAACGTCCGGACCGCCTTGAACCGCGCCGCGAAGCTGGGGGTCGAAGCCCGTTGGGGAACGTATGCCTCCCTGCCGGCCGTCCTCCGTTCAAAGCTCAGCGAAGTCTCGGAGGAATGGGCAGCCGGAAAAACAGTTCCCGAAATGGGCTTTACCCTGGGCGGGATCGACGAGCTCGACGACCCTGAGGTGCTGTGCTGCCTCGCCGTGGATGCCAGCGGTACAGTCCATGGCGTGACCAGCTGGCTGCCGGTGTACGACGGCGGGCGGCTGGTCAGCAGGACGCTGGATGTTATGCGCCGGGGTGCTGATGGATTTCCGGGCGTGATGGAATTCCTGATCGCCTCCGCGGTACTTGAGCTGCGCGATTCCGTTGAGGTCATCTCCCTCTCGGGGTCTCCGCTGGCGAGCCTTCCCGGCTCCGGGGCCGAGGCCAATCCGGACGGGCAGGACCGGGCGGACAACCTGGTCCGCATCCTGGACCTGGTGGGGCACGCCCTTGAACCGATCTACGGATTCCGATCACTGGCCGCATTCAAGTCGCGGTTCAAACCCGAGTACCGCGCCCTTTATCTTTACTATCAGGATCCGTTGCACCTGCCGGCGATAGGCCGGGCATTGACGCGGGCCTACCTGCCCGGGCTTTCCCTTCCGCAGGGCGCCCGGCTGGTCGGCAAATTGGTGAACTGATCCGGCTGCATTCACACGCACAATCCGCATTGCCCCGGATAATACAGTCTGCTAGTGGTGCAGGACGGGTTTGAATTAAACAACAAAGGCCTCCGGCGGAATTGCCGGAGGCCTTTGTTTCGCTGCCGGCCGCATTAAGCGGGCGGCAGGCGGGGACTAAACCAGCGTGACGCCGGTAGCCTGGGGACCCTTGGCGCCCTGGCCGATCTCGAACTGAACGCGCTGGTTCTCGTCGAGGGTCTTGAAGCCGCCGGTCTGGATCTCGGAGTAGTGAACGAAGACATCACCATCGGAGTCATCCGGGGTAATGAAGCCGAAGCCCTTTTCAGCGTTGAACCACTTGACGGTTCCCTGTGCCATTTATTTCTCCTCATTGTGGAACTTTTTAAGATCGGCACACCTCGTGCCGGCCTTGGTCACTCCGCGAGAAGAATCCTGGATTGCCTGTCCGGAAAGGGACTGGCGCTGCAGGAGCTTCGCGCTCGCAACATGTCTTGCGAGCATGAAAAACACCTACACAAAGACTGAGATAAGAATTTCATGCCAGTAGGCGGAGGTCAACGGTTTGGGCGGTCAAACGCATAAATTTTAGGTAAAAGGCCGGTTAAATGTCCTTGTTGGAACGAATTCAACGCCCCGGGAAGGGCAGTCTGCTGATTATCTGAGTCCTGATTAAAAGCAGCGTCAGAAAAGCCGGGACTCAACGTCGTCCACGCCGCGCATTGCATCGTAGTCGAGGGTTATGCAGTCGATGCCGCGGTCGTTTGCCAGGACCTTGGCCTGGGGCTTGATCTGTTGGGCCGCGAAGATTCCGCGGACCGGCGCCAGCAGCGGATCCCGGTTCAGCAGTTCAAGGTACCGGGTGAGCTGCTCAACGCCGTCGATATCGCCGCGCCGCTTCAGTTCCACGGCCACCGTTGCACCGGCCGCGTCCCTGGCCAGGATGTCCACAGGCCCAATTGCCGTGAAGTATTCCCGGCGGATCAGCGAATACCCTTCGCCCAGCGTTTCAATCTGCTCGGCCAGAAGCCGCTGCAGGTCCGCCTCCACCCCGTCCTTGATGAGGCCGGGGTCCACGCCCAGGTCGTGGGAGGAGTCGTTCAGCTTTTCGTGGATGTTGATGATGAGGCGGTCATCGGTCTTGGCAGACTGCACGGTCCACTGCTCAACGACGCCCAGTTCCAGGTCCACGTCTTCCGGGGACGAAACCCGCAGGGTGGCCGGCGGGCTCATCCAGTTCAGCGGCTTGTAGGAGCCGCCATCCGAATGGACCAGGACCGAGCCGTCGGCCTTGACCAGCAGGAGCCTGGTGGCAAGGGGAAGATGGGCTTTAAGCCGGCCAACGTAATCAACAGAGCATCGGGCTATGACAAGTCGCACGCCGTACAGACTACCGTCTGGCGCGGCAAGTGCCCGCCCGGGACGATTTTGCGGACGGGACTCTGCCACGGCGGCACCAGCCGTCCGGGAGAAGGCAGGCGGGAGCTGGCACGGGCCGGGCTGGGGCAGAATGGAGGCATGCCGCGTTCCAACCGACCCCGCCGTCCAGTGTCCGGAAAAGCCGGAGCCGGGTCCGGCCGGGCGGGGGGAAAGAAAGGGAGTGCTGACGTTCCCGAGCTGGACCTGGAACGCGCGCGTGCAGGCATCGCCCGCCGGGAGAGTGCTCCCGACGGCGAGTGGATGGTCCGCACCATGACCGCCAAAAACGCGGAAAAGACCTACATCTGCCCTGAGTGCTCCACCGCCGTGCTGCCCGGAGTTGCCCACCTGGTGGTGTGGAAGGATGACCATATTTTCGGTGCGGCAGCCGGCCTGGCGGAACGGCGGCACTGGCACACCAACTGCTGGCAGACCCGAAGCTACCGGTACCGGTAACGGCATGGGGCCCTGCTGTCGCTAAGCTGGCAGGCATGACTTTTGATCCGGCGTCGTACGAATTCAGCCAGTCCACGGGCCCCACGCCCATCCGTGCTTCCACTGTCCTGCCGGCCAGGCGTGAAAACGTGGAGCTGAAGACGCAGGACGGGCATACCCTGGTGGGAGAACTGGCGCTTCCGGAATCCGGACCGGTCAACGCCACCCTTATTACCCTGCATCCGCTGCCCACCCACGGCGGTTTTATGGATTCGCATGTGTACCGCAAGGCCTCCTACCGGCTGCCGGCCCTGGCCGGTATCGCGGTGCTCCGGTTCAACACCCGCGGCACGGAGTCCCCCCGTGGCACCAGCACGGGAGCCTTTGAAGAAGGCATCGGGGAGCAGCACGATGTGGAGGCGGCCGTCCGCTTCGCCGTGGAACGCGGCCTGCCCAACCGGTGGCTGGTGGGCTGGTCCTTTGGCACCGAGCTTGCCCTGATGTACGGGGCGGTTGAACCGGTGGCGGCGCAGATCGAGGGTGCCATCCTGCTCTCGCCCCCGTTGCACCGGGCCAAGGATTCCCACCTTAAGCAGTGGGCACAGTCCGGGAAGCCGCTCACGGTGCTGGTGCCCGAGCATGACGACTACCTGCAGCCGGAGGCCGCGAAGGAGCGCTTCACCCTGGTGCCGCAGGCCCGCCTGGTGGGCGTCAAGGGTGCCAAACACCTGTGGGTGGGGGAGAAGTACGCCGGGCGGGTCCTGAACGAGATAGTGCATGAAGTGACCGGGGCAGGATCAGCAGGAACCAGCCTTCCGCAGGAATGGGACGGGCCGGTGGCCAACGCGCCGGCCTAGCGGTTTGGCCGCTCCGGTGCCCTGGGAACTCCGGTGCCCCGGAGCTCCGGTTCCTAGTGCTTGTCCTGCCGCACGATATAGATTTCCTTGATCAGCAACAGGATGGCCGCCGCGGTGGGAATGGCGATCAGGGCGCCCAGGACACCCAGCAGGCTGCCGCCTGCGATGACCGAGATGACGGCCACCGCGCCGGGTACGGCCACGGCCTTCTGCATGATGCGCGGCGAGATGAAGTACGCCTCGAACTGCAGGTAGGCAAAGTAGCAGATGCCGTAGACGGCGGCGGTCTGCCAGCCCACGGTGAGGGCGATGAGGACCACCACCACGCCGGCGATCATGGCCCCGACCAGGGGGATGAAGGCGAGCAGTGCCACCACAAAGGCCAGGAGCAGGGCGAAGGGAACCCCCACAATCGTCATCACGATAAAGGCGAACGTGGCATTCAGCAGTGCCACGCAAGCCTGGCCGATGACATAGTTGCCCACCGACTTGGTGATTTCCTCGGACAAGGCCTCCACCCGGTGGCGGCGCGAACGTGGCGCAAGCCTGTAGCCCCACCTCTTCATGGCCGGCAGCGCCGCAAGGAAGTACAGGCTCAGCACCAGGACGATCAGGGCACCGAACAGTCCGTTGGCCACCGTGGAGCCGAATCCCACCACTCCGCCCGCGATGCCGCCCACGGCTTCGGGGTCATTGACGAACTTGTTGACTTCCTCGGCGATCCGGTCCCGGACGCCGAACTGGTCATCGAGGGTACGGAACAGGTCCGAGTTCATAAAGTCCCTGACCCATACCGGTGCCTGCTCCACAATCTCGGTGACCTGGTCCACGATGGTGGGGATGAGGGTGGCGAAAAAGCCGACGACGGCCGCCACCAGCACGCTGACGGACACCAGGATGCCGGCCGGGCGGGGAATCCTGCGGCGTTCCAGCCACCCGACCACCGGTTCAAGGCCCAGGGCGATGAAGAGGGCGGCGACGATCCACAGCAGCAGCTGGGTGGTGTGGGACCCGATCCAGTAGACCAGCAGCGCCACCCCCACGCCCACGGTGCCCATAAAGCCCATATACAGCGGGTGCTGGGGGGACATGCGGGGCCCGGGGTCACCGAACTGCGGCCGGCTCACGCCGTCGGGATCCGCGCTGGGCTCCTCGTGCTGTGAATACTCCGGCGGCATCTCGAACCGGAGCCTCGGCTGGGCTCCTGGCAGCGGCTGGCGAAGGCGGCGGACCACCAGACCGAGGGCTGCGGCCGCCCCCCTCCGGTGCGCCGGGGCAGGGTCCTGGGGCGCCTTCGCCGAAGGCTCTGCACCCTCCGGATTCTCGTATGCCGCGGAGGACTCGTCCGTCTTGTCAGTCACTGGGATGTGGGGCCTGTTCGGTGCGTGGCGCCGCTGCTGCGGGCCGGTGTGATGATCATCGCAAACACTATCAGCAGCCTTGTCAACACCCGCGGAAGGGCGTTCTCCGTGGGCCCCGCCGGACGCGGTTACCCCTGCCGGTCCGGGGCCGTGGTAACAAAACCGTTACTATTGAAGCTAAACCCCCGCTGATGATAGGTGTTCCCTTGCGTTTAAAGACTGCAGTCGCACTCGTGCTGCTCGGCCTCCTGACACTGCTGGCCGGCATCGGCCAGAGAACCATCTGGGCCCCTTCCGAAACGTTTACGGCCTCTGCGCCTGCAGACGGGCAGGCGGCGCCGCTGACCGTCATTGACCAGAAGCTGCGCACGCTGCACGGCGGCACCGTCAAGATCAACGTCGAGGGTGACGGCAACTTCGTGCTCACGGCCGGCCGCCCCGACGACGTTGACGCCTGGGTGGGTCAAACCGCGCACAACACCATCACGGGGGTTTCGGAGGACGGAAAGTCCCTCCAGGTTGATCACGCCGACGGCGAAGCCACGGCTCCCAGCCCGGCCGGCTCCGATCTGTGGGTCTCCACCGAGAACGCAAGTGGTGAGCTGGAATACTCCTGGACACCGCCTGCCGACGGTGACTGGACGCTCCTGCTGGCCTCGGACGGAACCCGGCCCGCGCCGGCCTCCATCTCCATGACGTTCCCGAACGATACCTCCACCCCCTGGGCCATCCCGCTGATGGTCTTGGGCTCGCTCCTGATCCTGGCAGGCATCGTCCTGGCCCTGCTCTCGGCCCGCAAGCGCGACGGCGAAGGCAGCGGCAAGGGCAGCGGGTTTGCCCAGCGTGCCCGTGCCCGGTCCGAAGCCCGCACGTCCTCCCGGCTGGGCATGGTGGCCGCCGGAGTGGTCACGGTGGCTGTAGTTGCCGGAGCCGGCACCGCCGCGCAGGCGGCGTCGCCCGCGCCCTCATCGGATCCGGCATCAACAGCACCGGCCGCCGGGCAGGAGCAGGCCGGCTCCCCGGTGCTGCTGGATGCGCAATTCCGCCGCATCCTGGAGCAGGTCTCCGGTGCAGCGGACACCGGTGACGCAGCCAAGGACGCAGCGAAGCTGGCAGAGCGCGTCGGCGGAACCGAGCTTGAGGTCCGGACGCAGAACTACAAGATCCGCTCCCAGGTGGGATCGTACGAGCCACGCATGCCCGTCCGCTCCACCAAGCTCCTCACCACGGTGGTCACAAAGGACCGCGAGTGGCCCCGGTCCGTGCTGGCCGTGACCCAGGGTGACGGCAACGTGGTGCCGCAGCTGCTGACCCTCGTCCAGGCGTCACCGCGCGAAAACTACAAGCTGGTGGAAACCAATCCGCTGCAGCCCGGCACTACCTTCCCCAGCATCAACCGCGGGACCGAAACCCTGGCCGCGGCGGACAAGACAGGGCTGCTCTACAGCGGTGAAGAAGCCATGTCCGGCCTGGCCGACCGCCTGACCAGCGCCGATTCCGCCTTCAAGGACAAACTGGTGGAAGGCGAGTCCTCGCCGTACATCGCCGACACCCTGTCCTACCAGTCCGAGGTGGTCAAGGCCGGCGAGAACGGAAACTTCTCGTTCACGCACAAGGTGGTTCCGGAAAGCACCGTTGTGTTCCGCACCGCAGACGGCGGCGCGCTGGTCCTGGGCCGGATCAACTTCGGCTTCGAGGGAACCCCCAAGGCTGCCGGCGACAAGCTGACCATCGGCGACGACGCCGCCGCCCTGGCCGGCGGCAAGGAAACCACCACCGGGATGGTCCTCAGCTTTGCCGAATCAATGGCCGTTTACGTTCCGCCCGCGGGCTCCAGCGACCCCATGAAGCTTGTGGCGGCAACCCGCGGGCTCGTAGGGGCCAGCTTCAAGTAGTCCCGATTGTGCTGTACCCCCGGCAGCGGCCGGAGTGGCTAGAGTGGAAAGCATGAGTTCGCCAGCTTCCCGCCCAGTCCCTCCTGCCGCTGCCAACCTGCTCAACCTGCGCGGCGCCGTCGATCTTTCCTCCCTGAAGCAGCGCCCGGCCCCGTCCGCCCCGCCCCCCGGAAACGGCGGTGACCAGCCCGGCCAGGCCCCCGGTGGCCCGGAACTGAAGGTCAACGTCACCGAGGCCAATTTTCAGCAGCTCGTGGAGCTCTCAGCGCAGGTCCCCGTGGTGTTTGCACTGTGGGCCTCCTACTCGCCCGAGTCCGCCGGCATGCTGGACGTCCTCGAACAGGTAGTGGACAGCTACGGCGGCCGGCTGGTCCTTGGCGCGGCCGACATCGAAGCCTTCCCGCAGCTGGCCCAGGCGTTCCAGGTGCAGGCGGTGCCCACCGCCGTTGCCGTGCTGAAGGGGCAGCCGGTCCCGCTCTTCCAGGGCGGTGCCGACGAACAGCAGGTCCGCAGCCTCTTTGACGAACTGCTGAAAGTCGCCGCAGCCAACGGCGTGACGGGCAGCCTCGGCGGGGGAGCCGGGGCAGAAGCGGAGCCCGCGCCGCTCCCGCCGCTGCACCAGGCCGCATTTGATGCCATCGAAGCCGGCGACTACGCTGCCGCGGCTGACGCTTACCGCCAGGCGCTGAAGGACATGCCGGCCGACCATGAGGCCAAGGCCGGGCTGGCCCAGGTGGAGCTGATGCTGCGGCTCCAGCCGCTTACCGCCCAGGACAGCGAAGCCCTCCGCACCCAGGCAGCGGATGAACCGGACAACCTGGACGTGCAGTTTGCAGTCGCAGACCTGGACGTTGCCGGAGGACATGTCGAAGATGCACTGAACCGCCTGGTCAGCTTCATTGGCCGGAACTTCGGTCCTGAGCGGGAGACCGCCCGCGTCCGCCTGCTCGAGCTGTTCGAGGTGGTGGGAACGTCGGATGAGCGCGTTGCCAAGGCGCGCCAGGCCCTGGCCCGGGTGCTCTTCTAGTGTCCGCACTGTTTGAGCCGCTCAAACTCCGTTCGCTGGAGCTCCAGCACCGCGGCTGGGTGTCGCCCATGTGCCAGTACAGCTGCGATCCCGACGACGCGCCCGGGGTTCCGCACGACTGGCACCTGATGCATCTGGGCTCATTCGCCGCCGGCGGCGCGGCGCTGATCCTCACCGAGGCGGCCGCCGTCAACCCCGAAGGCAGGATCAGCCCCCGGGACGCGGGCCTGTACAACGACGCCCAGGCGGAGGCCTGGCAGCGGATCACCTCCTTCGTGCACCGTTATGGTGCGGCGGACGCAAAAATCGGCGCCCAGCTGGCTCATGCCGGCCGGAAGGCTTCCACCTACTGGCCCTTCTCCGGCCAGCACGGCAGTGTCCCGGAGCCCGACGGCGGCTGGGCCACCCTGGGACCCTCACCCTCGGCGTTTGACGGGTATGCCCAGCCCGCCGAAATGACGGAAGAGCAGATCCAGCAGGTCATCAGCGACTTCGCCGCCGCGGCAGTCCGTGCCGTTGATGCCGGATTCGACACCGTGGAGATCCACGGGGCCCATGGCTACCTGCTGCACCAGTTCCAGAGCGCGCTGATCAATGCGCGGACTGACGCCTGGGGCGGGGACGAAGCGGGCCGGAACAGGCTCATGCTTGCAGTGGTGGATGCGGTGCGGGATGTCATTCCTGATTCGATGCCCCTGCTGCTGAGGATCTCGGCCAGCGACTGGGCCGAGGGCGGCGTGGATCTTCCCGCCTCCGTGCGTCTGGCCCGCCAGGCTGCCGAGCGCGGCGTGGACCTGGTGGACGTTTCCAGCGGCGGAGCAGTGGCCCATCAGCAGATCAAGGCCGGTCCCGGCTACCAGACCGGATTCTCCGCCGCGATCCGCAGTGAGGCCGGGGTGCCCACCGGTACCGTGGGCCTGCTGACCTCCGCAGGCCAGGCCGAGCACGCCGTCGCCACCGGTCAGGCCGACGGCGTTTTTATCGCCCGCGCCGCCCTGCGGGATCCGCACTGGTGGCTGCGTGCAGCGTTCGAACTGGGCCACAACATTCCGTGGGTGCCGCAGTACGAGCGTGCGGTGCCGCGCCGGACCTTCTGACCGCCGGGGTGTGACATGGCGGACGGGAAACGCGAAGAGGAACAGCTCCCTGATGGCAGCTCCGACCGGCAACTCGAGGCCACGATCCTGGCGCTCCTGGCTGCCAGGGCCGTCACGTCCACCATCTGCCCGTCGGATGCAGCCCGCGCTGTTGGCGGTGACACCTGGCGGGACCTGATGGAACCTGCCCGCAAGGCTGCGCGCCGGCTGGTGGACGCCGGCGAGGTGGAGATCACCCAGGGCGGGTCAGTGGTTGATCCCGCCACCGCCAAAGGTCCCATCCGCATCCGCCGTAAGCGGTAGGACCGGCGGTCTAAGACCAGCCCGGCAGGACCGGGAGGCTTCGGGCCCGCGCCTGCTTTTCTACTCCTGCAGGAGGACCCCGAAGCCGGAGGGTGAGGACTAGTCTGGCTTCATGACAGCCCAGCACCCTGAACCGGTACAGCACGCTGATCCGGTACAGCTCACTGCTCCAGTACAACCTTCTGATCCAGTACAGCCTGAAACGGTACCGCAGCCTCCGCTACAGCCGGCTCCCATAGCGGCACTGTCCATCCGCGGGCTGGCCAAGCGCTTCGGGCAGAAGATCGCCGTGGACGGCATCAGCCTGGACGTTCCGGCCGGTTCCTTCTTCGGGATCGTGGGCCCGAACGGCGCCGGCAAGACCACCACGCTTTCGATGGCCACGGGGCTCCTCCGCCCTGACTTCGGCACAGCTGTGGTCCACGGGGTTGACGTTTGGGCCCGGCCGCTGGAGGCCAAGCGGCTGATGGGCATCCTGCCCGACGGCGTGAGGCTGTTCGACCGGCTCACCGGTGAGCAGCTGGTCACCTATGCGGGGCTGCTGCGGGGCATGGACAAGGACGTGGTGGCCAGCCGCGTGGGGGAACTGCTCACAGCCCTGGACCTGGCCCAGGACGCGGGCACGCTGGTGGTGGACTACTCCGCCGGCATGACCAAAAAGATTGCCCTGGCTTCGGCGCTGATCCATGCTCCCCGGCTGCTGGTGCTGGACGAACCCTTTGAAGCAGTGGACCCGGTCTCGGCCGCCAATATCCGCTCCATCCTGGACAGCTACGTGGCCTCGGGCGGGACAGTGATTGTCTCCAGCCACGTGATGGACCTGGTGCAGCGCATGTGCGACCACGTTGCCGTGGTGTCCGCCGGGCGGCTTTTGGCCGCGGGCACCGTGGACGAGGTCCGGGCCGGGGCCTCGTTGGAGGACCGCTTTGTCCAACTGGTGGGCGGGCGCAGCCATACGGAAGGGCTGGAATGGTTGCGCACCTTCTAAGGCTCAAACTCACGCTGCTGCGCAACGGCCTGCGGCGCAGCCCCTGGCAGCTGGTGGGCATTGCGTTTGCCGGACTGTATGCACTGGGCGTGGTGGCCACGCTGGTGGTGGTGCTGGTGCTGCTGCGCCGCGCCGAACCCGAACTCGTGCAAACCGCCGTGGTGCTTGGCGGCGCAGCTGCCATCCTGGGCTGGGGCATCATTCCCGTGGTTGCTTCGGCCACGGACATGACGCTCGATCCTGCCCGCTTCACCACCTTTGCCATTCCCATGAAACAGATGCTGGCAGGGCTGGCACTCGGCGGGCTGATCGGAATTCCCGGGCTGGCCACCACCCTGGTGGCATTGGCCACTGTAGTCAGCTGGTCCCGCGGCGTTCTGCCCGCGGTCGCAGCCCTCGTGGGAGCAGTGCTGGGAGTACTGACCTGCATTGTGCTCTCCAAGGTGGTCACCACAGCAACCGCGAGCCTCGCCGCATCCCGGCGCTTCAAGGACGTCAGTGCCATCGCGTTTATGGTGCCCCTGGTCCTCCTGGGTCCCATCGTGGCGGGAGTCAGCCGCGGAATCTCCGCCTCTGCAGGCTTCCTGCCCGAGTTTGCCCAGGCAATGTCCTGGACTCCGCTGGGTGCCCCCTGGGCTATCGCCGGGGATCTCGAAGCAGGCCAACCGGGAGCGGCCGCCCTGAAGCTCCTGATATCCGTTGCGGTCCTGGCCGGACTCACCTGGTGCTGGAAGCTGCTGCTGGAGCGGGCACTGGTCAGTCCGCCGTATTCGGGCAGCGGCAAGCGCAAGGGCGGAAAGCTGGGCCTGTTCGGTCTCCTGCCGGCTGTTCCTGCCGGCGCCGTGATGGCCCGGTCCCTCACGTACTGGATCCGCGATCCGCGCTACTCCGGCTCACTCATCGTGGTACCGCTGCTCCCGGTGCTGCTGGTGTTCCAGGGCAGCCAGACCGGCGACTTCAGCACGCTTGCCTTCCTGGCGCCCCTGACGGCGTTTATCCTCGCCTGGTCCATCTCCGCCGATGTCTCCTATGACAACACTGCCTTCGCGCTGCACCTGGCCAGCGGCGTCCGGGGCGTGCACGACAGGCTGGGCCGGGCGCTCGCCTGCCTGGCCTTCGCCCTGCCTGTTGTCCTGGCGTTCGCCATTGGCCACGCTGCATTCGTCGCGGACTGGGCTTCCCTTCCGGCCCAGCTGGGGTTGAGCCTCGGGATCCTCCTGACGGGGCTGGGACTGTCCTCCGTGGTGTCGGCCCGGTACACGGTGGCCGTTCCGCTGCCGGGGGACAGCCCCTTCAAGAAGCCGCCCGGAAACGTGGGCCAGACCCTCGCAGTACAGTTCGCCGGGATGGGGATCCTCTTTGTCCTGGTCCTGCCCGAGGCGGCGCTGCTGATCGCCCAGCTGATCACGGGCAACAGCCTCTTTGGCTGGCTCAACCTGGCTGTGGGGCTCCTGCTGGGGCTTGCGCTTCTTGTCACCGGCGTGCGGCTGGGCGGGAAATGGCTGGACGCCCGCGGACCGGAGCTGCTGGCCCAGGTCACGGTCAACCGCTGAAAAGGCCCTGGAAGGAACAAGATGGAAGTCGTTATCCTCAACGGCAGCAAACAGATCGGCAAGCTCGCAGCTGACGCCATCGGGGAGCTGCTCCGGCACAAGCCGGACGCTGTCCTTGGCCTTGCCACCGGATCCTCGCCGTTGCCCATCTACGATGAACTGGCCGGCCGCCACGAGCGGGATGGCCTGGACTTCAGCCGGGCGCACGGGTTTGCCCTGGACGAATACGTTGGTCTGCCCGCCGGCCACCCGGAATCCTACCGCGAGGTGATCCGGCGCGAGTTCACCAACCGGGTGAACATCCCCCCGGAGAACGTCCACGGCCCGGACGGCACGGCCGCCGACATTCCCGCTGCCTGCCAGGCGTACGAGGACGCCATCGCTGCAGCGGGCGGCATCGACCTGCAGCTGCTTGGCGTGGGCACCGACGGCCACATCGGATTCAACGAGCCCGGATCCTCCTTCGCCTCCCGCACCCGGATCAAGAGCCTCATCGAACAGACACGCCGGGACAACGCCCGTTTCTTTAACAGCCTGGCCGAAGTCCCGCACCACGTCCTCACCCAGGGGCTGGGCACCATCATGGAGGCCAGGCATGTGATCCTGGTGGCGACGGGGGCACAAAAGGCGCAGGCAGTGCGGGAATTCGTTGAAGGGCCGGTGGCTGCCATCTGCCCGGCATCGGTGCTGCAGTTCCATCCCCACGCCACCGTCCTGCTGGACGAGGCAGCCGCCTCGGCCCTGAAACTGGCGGATTTCTACCGCCACACCTATGACAACAAACCGGCCTGGCAGGGCCTCTGACCGCAGGCCGGCGGGCAGGGTGACCGGGAGGAAAGTACGACGGCGGCAGGTCCCCGGCGGCGCGGCCGGAGCCTCCGGCGTCGAACGTCCAGCTGCCGGAACGGCTAAGATGGATCGCATGACTAGCATGACGGACCCTCTCGACAACGACCCGATGCGTGAGCTTTCCGGGGCTGGATCGTCCACAGCCACCATTGAGCGCGAGGAACTGCGCCAGGAAGTGGAGCCCGGGGACCGGGAGCGCTTTTCGCACTATGTGCGCAAGGAAAAGATCATGGAGTCCGCCCTGACCGGGGAGCCTGTCATCGCCCTGTGCGGCAAGGTGTGGACGCCGGGCCGGGATCCGCAGAAGTTCCCGGTATGCCCCATGTGCAAAGAGGTCTATGACGGCCTCCGCCCGGGCAACGACGGCGGCAAGGGTCCCGGAGGGGACTCAGGCAACAACAAGTAGTGACGGAGACGCTCTTTGGCGGCCCCACCCTGCCTCCGGCTTATCCGGAACGTGCAGCCTGGGGAACCGCCCCGAAACTCCGTGCCTGGCAGCAGGAAGCCCTGGACCTGTACCTGAGGGCGAGTCCGCGGGACTTCCTGGCGGTGGCTACCCCCGGTGCCGGTAAAACCACCTTCGCGCTGCGGATCGCCTCCACGCTCATAGACTCCGGTGCCGTGAACCGGGTGACCATTGTGGCGCCCACCGACCACCTGAAGCGCCAGTGGGCGGACGCGGCAGCCAAGGTCGGCATCGCCATCGACCCCAACTTCAAGAACTCCGATGGCCAGCACGGCCGCGGCTTCATCGGTGTCGCCGTCACGTATGCCCAGGTGGCCAGCAAGCCCCTGCTGCACCGGGCCAAGACGGAGGCGGCGCGGACCCTGGTGATTTTGGACGAAATCCACCACGGCGGCGAGGCCCTTTCCTGGGGCGACGGCCTCCGCGAGGCCTTCGACCCCGCGGTCCGGCGGCTGTCCCTGACCGGAACCCCGTTCCGTTCCGACACCTCGCCCATCCCGTTTGTGGAGTATGCGCAGGACCGGGACGGCATCCGCCGCTCCAAGGCTGACTACACCTACGGCTACGGCAACGCCCTGCGGGACCACGTGGTCCGTCCGGTGATGTTTATGGCCTACTCCGGGCAGATGCGCTGGCGCACCAGTGCCGGCGAGGAAATGGCTGCCTCGCTCGGCGAAGCCGCCGTCACCAAGGACATCACGTCCCACGCCTGGCGCACGGCATTGAACCCGGCCGGCGAGTGGATTCCGGCCGTCCTGGCCGGTGCGGACAAGCGGCTCAGTGAAGTGCGGCGGACCGTGCCCGACGCCGGCGGCCTGGTCATCGCCACCGACCACGAGGACGCGCGGGCCTACGCCGGGCAGCTGAAAAGGATCACGGGGCAGTCGCCCACCGTCATTCTGTCCGACGATGCGAAGGCCTCCAGCAAGATCGAGGAGTTTTCGGCCGGGGACCAGCGCTGGATGGTGGCCGTCCGCATGGTGTCCGAAGGCGTGGACGTTCCGCGCCTTTCTGTCGGCGTCTATGCCACATCCACGTCCACCCCGCTGTTTTTCGCGCAGGCCGTGGGCCGCTTCGTGCGTGCCCGCAAAAGGGGCGAGACGGCGTCGGTCTTCCTGCCGTCGGTCCCGCAGCTGATGGCCCTGGCCAACTCCATGGAAATGGAACGCGACCACGCCCTGGACCGGCCGGAGAAGGAGGACGGGGACGGGCTTTTCAACCCCGAAGACTCGCTCATGGATGAGGCCAACCGCGAGGAGAAGGCCTCCGACAGCCTGACCAAGGGCAAATTCGAGGCACTGGACTCCCAGGCGTCCTTCGACCGAGTGCTGTTCGACGGCGGCGAGTTCGGAACCGGCGGCGAGGTTGGCTCCGAGGACGAACTGGACTTCCTGGGCATTCCCGGGCTGCTGGATGCCGAACAGGTGGGCACCCTCCTGCGGCAGCGCCAGCATGAACAGCTCAACCGCAAAAACCGGAAGGCTCCCGCGGCCGCGCAGGCTCCGGCGCCGGCAGTTCCGGACCACAGGCTGCTGATGGACCTCCGGAACGAGCTGGCCAAAAACGTGGCCGCCTGGTCAGCCCGGACCGGTACACCGCACGGGGTGGTACATACCAAGCTGCGCACGGTGTGCGGCGGTCCGCCCGTTGCCCAGGCGAACGAGGAACAGCTGCAGTCACGCCTGCGGAAGCTCCAGGACTGGTTCGTCGGCAGGAAATGACAGTGTTTGGCGAACAGAAATAGGCCCGGTGCACAGCACCGGGCCTCTTCTGTTGTTACTGTTCCTTAGCTGCATCTGCAGCCGCGGGCGGTCAGGCGACGTCCACGCCGCCGAGTTCCAGTTCTGTGACGGTTTCCTCCAGGTCATCGGCAATCCCGGCGGTGAGGGAGCGGATGACGGTGACGGAATAGCCCGCCTGCACGGCGTCCAGCGAGGTGGCCTTGACGCAATAGTCCGTGGCGATGCCCACCACCACAACATCCTCGACGTCGTTGCTCTGCAGCCAGTCGTCCAGGCCGATCGCGTCTTCGTCCGGGGCGAACCGGTCAGCATCGCCGGAACCGGGCAGCGCGCCCGGCTGCCGCTCACCGGTGGGAACGGCGTCCTCAGGGGCCAGCAGCCCCTCAAAACCGGAGTAGGCGGCGGCGAACTGCCCTTTCTGGAAATAGGCCTCGATGTATTCGGTGTCCAGGTCCGGGTGAAGCTCGGCTCCGCGGGTCCCGGCAACGCAGTGCGGCGGCCAGCTGTCAACGAAGTCAGGGGTTTCGGAGAAGTGGCCGCCAGGATTGATGTGCCAGTCCTGGGTGGCCACGATGTGGTCGAACTCGTTGTGGTGCGCGTCCACGTATTCGCTGATGGCGCCGGCCACATCCGCGCCGCCGGCAACGGCCAGGGAGCCGCCTTCGCAGAAATCGTTCTGGACGTCGACGATGATCAGGGCCCGGGACATCAGTTCTCCTCGTAATTGGTGGGAATAGCTGCTTCCCCGCGCTGGAGGCGGTTGACCACGGCGGGCAGTTCGGCCATGGTTTCGGCATGCCGGCGGCGGGCGCGGACCACGCCTTCATGGCCGGTCCAGCCCGGCATCAGTTCGCCGTTCTTCATGAACTGCTGCAGCAGCGGGCGGTCGTTGCCGTCGTCCTCCGGCCGGTGGCCCACGCCCACCACCTCGGCGGTGGCAATGCCCCGCTCGTCCAGTTTCCGCAGGGCGTACTTCCGGCCGCCCACGCTGGCCTTGTTCTTGGCGGCCTTGGCCACGGACACGAAGTCTCCGTCGCCGTCCGTTCGGCTGACCAGCTTGTAGACCATGCTGGCGGTCGGTGCTCCGGACCCCGTCACCAGAGAAGTGCCCACCCCATAGGAATCCACCGGCGCGGACTGAAGCGCGGCAATCGCGAACTCGTCCAGGTCCGAGGTGACCACGATCTTGGTGTTCTCATTGCCCAACTGGTCCAAAAGCTGGCGCACCCACTGGGCCTGCGCCACGAGGTCGCCCGAATCAAGCCGTACGGCGCCAAGGCGTGGACCGGCAAGGTCCACGGCCGCACGCACGGCCTTTTCGACGTCGTACGTGTCCACGAGGAGGGACGTGCCCTCCCCAAGGGAGGCAATCTGTGCCTCGAAAGCGTCCCGCTCCGTATCGTGCAGGAGGGTGAAGGAGTGGGCGGCGGTGCCCACGGTCTTAACCCCGTAGCGGATGCCCGCCTCGAGATTGGACGTGCTGTCGAACCCGGCAATGATGGCCGCCCTCGCGGACGCGGTGGCCGCCTCCTCGTGCGTGCGCCGGGAACCCATTTCGATGCACGGGCGGCCGCCGGCCGCGCTGACCATCCGGGACGCTGCGGAGGCGATGGCGCTGTCGTGGTTGAGGACCGAGAGCAGGTAGGTCTCCAGCATGCAGGCCTCGGCGAAGGTGGACTCAACAATGAGGATGGGGGAGTACGGGAAGTAGGCCTCGCCCTCCGGGTAGCCCCAGATGTCACCGGAGAAACGGTAGGACGCCAGGTACTCCAGCGTTTCCTCGTTCACCACGTTGGTGCGGGCCAGGAAGTCCAGTTCCGCCTCGCCGAACCGGAAGTTCGCGATGCCCTCCAGCAGCCGGCCGGTGCCTGCCACGATGCCGTACCGCCGGCCGTCCGGGAGCCGCCGGGCAAAGGCCTCAAAGACGGACTTCCGGTGCGCGGCGCCCGAATGAAGGGACGCCTGCAGCATGGTCAGCTCGTAATGGTCGGTGTAAAAGGACGTGCGGGGATGGTCCCAGCCGGCTGAGGTGCTCACGAAAGTCACTCTAGTCCCCACCGGCTCCCACGTCTCGCTTCGCTTCGCCGCGGGCCCCTCGCCGGCGTGGG
>NZ_JARVSG010000048.1:0-1068 GCF_030209335.1 Pseudarthrobacter sp. fls2-241-R2A-168 | reverse complement strand
AGGCATCCACCGTGTGCTCTTAAAAACTTGACCACAAAAGATCAAAAAACTAATTCACGAGAGAACCACGAAAACCAACCACACACAACAACCACCAACCCCAAAAAGGAGCCAGTAACCATCACGCGCAGCCAGATCCAGGTTCATATTCTTGGAAATTGCTTCTTATAAAAGATGCTCGCGTCCACTATGTAGTTCTCAAACAACAACCCCAAACCACACACCCCACACACCTACGTGCGCGCTCGATGCAGCCAGGAAAACCAGAAACAAACAAACCCGGAACACCACCACGACCAAAAGCCGCAGCAACCCCCGGCCCTGTTGCCTCAGGACCCAACAGTGTGCCAAACACTACCCAACAACCACCCACCGGCACGCTTTCCCGAACACCGCCCCTCCCCAAAAGAAGAAACAAGCATCCGTACTAACAACCGGTAACAGCCACCAGGCACCTATCCGTTGATATTCCACCCTTGAGCACCCGCCGCAGAACTTGCGTCTGCGCAACGGGCATATACTCCTGACAAACTTTCCCTCCCGCAATTCAACGGGCGGATCAGTTTGTAGGTGCTCCTTAGAAAGGAGGTGATCCAGCCGCACCTTCCGGTACGGCTACCTTGTTACGACTTAGTCCCAATCGCCAGTCCCACCTTCGACAGCTCCCTCCCACAAGGGGTTAGGCCACCGGCTTCGGGTGTTACCAACTTTCGTGACTTGACGGGCGGTGTGTACAAGGCCCGGGAACGTATTCACCGCAGCGTTGCTGATCTGCGATTACTAGCGACTCCGACTTCATGGGGTCGAGTTGCAGACCCCAATCCGAACTGAGACCGGCTTTTTGGGATTAGCTCCACCTCACAGTATCGCAACCCTTTGTACCGGCCATTGTAGCATGCGTGAAGCCCAAGACATAAGGGGCATGATGATTTGACGTCGTCCCCACCTTCCTCCGAGTTGACCCCGGCAGTCTCCTATGAGTCCCCACCATCACGTGCTGGCAACATAGAACGAGGGTTGCGCTCGTTGCGGGACTTAACCCAACATCTCACGACACGAGCTGACGAC
>NZ_JARVSG010000025.1:0-1080 GCF_030209335.1 Pseudarthrobacter sp. fls2-241-R2A-168 | reverse complement strand
TTTTTCCCGGTGCGGGAATATTGTTTTGCGAATGCTTCCGCGGGTGGATGCCCGCGGCGATCAACGAAGGAGTTGTACATGGGATCTGTTGATGCAGCCCAGGGAGCGGCCGGTGCTCCGCCGGTGGAGCCCCGGCCGGCGAAGGATGATTTGTCCCCCGTCTATGAACCGAAAACGCGGCCCTACCGCCGCTATGTCAGCACGTACGCGCTGGCAAGTGTGGCCTTTTCCCTGCTGTGGGGAGCGGTGCTCACGGTCCTGCTCCCGCTGCAGGTTCAAAACCTGGAGTTCGCCCGGATCTTCGGGCCCGACAGTGGTGTTGACCTGACCGCACTGAATAATTTGAGCGGCCAGGTTGCTTCCGGCGCCGTGACGCCGTCTGCAGAGCAGCAGCAGCAGCTCGATCTTCTGGCGCAGTTCAACTCTTCACGAGCTGCCGGCCTGTCGCTGGTGACGTCGGTAGGCGTGGTCGTGGGCATGGTCTTGTCCCCAATCATCGGGACACTTTCAGATCTGACCCGCACAAAGTGGGGCCGGCGCGCCCCCTATATCGCTGCCGGCGCTGTCGTCGGAGCAGCCGGCATCACGCTGATGCCCCTGGCGCCGAACCTGTTTTTCCTGGTCCTTGCCTGGTCTGTCATCCAGATCGCCGGTAACGCCCAGGGCCCCCTCGTGGCCACGGTAGCGGACCGGGTGCCCAAAGAGCGCCTGGGGTCGGTATCGGCGGTCACCGGAGTTGTGGTGTACTTCGCGGCCATCCTCGGCGCAGTGGTGGCCGGAGCGCTTTTTGCCGCCATCGGCCTTGCCAGCTACTACCCGTTCGCCGTGACGCTTCTGCTCCTCACCGTACCGTTGCTTTTCCTTGCCCGCGACCGGTCATCCAAGCACCTGCCCCATGGAAAAATCCGGATTGGCACCATCTTTGCTTCGTTCATCGTCGCCCTGCGCGACCGGGACTACCGGTGGGCCTGGATCTCGAAGGTCTTGCTCTGGACCGGGTTCGGCATCGGCACCACCTACAGCATCTACATGCTCCAGAGCTACATCACCCCGGCACTCAGCGCGGCAGAAGCAGCCCAG
>NZ_JARVSG010000061.1:0-51326 GCF_030209335.1 Pseudarthrobacter sp. fls2-241-R2A-168 | reverse complement strand
AGCGCACCTGCATGGCATGCAGGGGGTCAGGGGTTCGAGTCCCCTCAGCTCCACCGGTAAAAGGAACCACCCTCGCGGGTGGTTCCTTTTTCGTTAACCCGAGAAGTCGCGTCCCTCAGGCCCTCCCCGGCTTGTTCGCAGATCCCTGCCTTGAAGGTTCGGATCCGCGAACAGGCCTCTGAATCCCGGGCTGACTGCCTCCTAGATCCAATCCGCGCGGCGCAGCGGCGGCGGGTTTCCGCCCGGCCGCTGGACCAGGACCTGGTTCACGCCCGTCAGCCCGTTTTCAAAACCCAGGGCACTGGAGGCCATGTACAGCCGCCATACCCGGGCGCGGCCCAGGCTGGTCAGCTTCACCGCCTCGTCCCAGTGTTCCTCCAGTCTGCTGACCCATGCCCGGAGGGTAAGAGCGTAGTGTCTGCGCAGCGCCTCAACGTCCAGGATCTCGAAACCCGCAGATTCCAGGGCCAGGGACATCTCGCCGAGGCTGATCATCTCCCCGTCGGGGAAAACATAGCGGGGGATAAAGGAATCCGGGTCCGGGTCGGTTGGACCGGCGTTCCATGAAATAGCGTGGTTCAGCAACCGGCCGCCCGGGCGCAGGAGGTTGAACAATGCCGCCGTATACCGGGGCATCTCCGCCCGGCCCACATGCTCGGACATGCCGATGGAACTGATCGCATCAAACGGCCCGTCATCAACATCCCGGTAATCCTTCACGCGGATGTCCACGCTTCCTGTGAGGCCGGCGTCGGCTGCGCGCTTGCGGGCCAGGATGGCCTGCTCATTGGACAGCGTCACACCCACTACGGTGGCGCCGTACTTGCCGGCCGCATGCAGGGCGAAACTGCCCCAGCCACAGCCAACGTCCAGAACCCGCATGCCTGCTGTCAGCCCCAGCTTGCGGCACACCAGGTCCAGTTTGGCTTCCTGAGCGGCGTCCAAGCCGTTGGCTAGGCTCGAGCCGGCGGGCTCCTGTCCTTCCACAGCCTCGGACGGCGTGGCATCGGGCCAGACTGCGCAGGAATACACCATGGAAGGGCCCAGCACCATTGAATAGAAGTCGTTGCCCACGTCATAGTGGTGGGAGATGGCGGCTGAATCACGCCGCCGCGAGTGGATCCGGCCCTTCTTTGCCACCCGCGCCTCTTCGGCCGGGGGAGCAGGGTTGGGGCCAAGCGCACCCAGCCTCACCGCCATACCGAACAGGGTCCACAGTTCACCCGGGGTGAGCGGCTTGAACGGCCCGGGCTCGGCAAACTTGCCCGCCGAACTCAGCGCAGTAAAGGCGGCGAAGATATCCCCCGGAGCATCAATATCACCGGACACGTAGGCGCGGCTGAGGCCCAGCTGGCCGGGGGACCACAGGATGCGCCGCAACGCGCGGCGGGACCGGAATTCGAGGACCGGCGCCCCTTCCGGTCCAGCCTCCGAGCCGTCCCACGCGCGGAGCCGGAGCGGGATGTCCCGGGTCCCCAGCACAATGGCGAGGGCCCTTGCGAGCCGATCTGCGTTTCCTCTTTTGGTGGTCATGGCCGTCCTCCCTGTGTCCTTGGGCCAACACTAAGGGAGGGACAGCCCGCGCGACTATCATGGGTGGGTGAATTCTCCCCGCGCCGACGTTGTTGTTATTGGCGCGGGCCAGGCCGGGCTTTCCGCCGCGTTCCATCTCCAGCGCCGGGGGCTGGAGTTTGCAGTGCTCGACGCCGAGGAGGGTCCGGGCGGTGCGTGGCGGCACCGGTGGAAGAGCCTGCGGATGGCAACTGTCAACGGCATCAGCGACCTGCCGGGCATCGCCAAGCCGGCAGTCGACCCCAAGGAACCAAGCTCGGAATTCCTTACGCGCTACTTCCGCGACTATGAGCAGGAGCTGGGACTTCAGGTCCTGCGTCCGGTCAAGGTCAGCTCCGTCAGCCGTGAGGACGACGACCCGGCCGGCAGGCTGCTGGTCAGCACGTCCCGCGGGGACTGGAGCGCGGCAGCGCTGATCAACGCCACCGGTACCTGGACCCGGCCCTTCTGGCCCATCTATCCCGGGCAGTCAACGTTCCGGGGCAGGCAACTGCATGTGGCCGACTATGTTTCCGCCGAAGAATTCGCGGGAAAACACGTGATCGTGGTGGGCGGCGGGATCTCAGCCGTCGGCCTCCTGGACGAGATTTCGCTCGTCACCACCACCAGCTGGTTCACCCGGCGGGAGCCCGTATGGCGGGACGCTGAGTTCGATGCGAAGGCCGGGCACGATGCCGTCGCCCTCGTGGAGGACCGTGTGCGCCAAGGCCTGCCGCCGCAGAGTGTGGTGTCAGTGACAGGCCTGATCTGGACGCCGTCCCTTCGGGCCGCTGCTGCGCGGGGTGCGCTCAACCGGCAGCCCATGTTCACTTCCATTGAGCCCGACGGCGTCCGGCTGGCCAACGGGGGCCACCTGGCGGCAGATGTGATTTTGTGGGCCACCGGCTTCCGGGCGGAACTTGAACACCTGGCCCCGCTGCACCTCCGCGGGCCCGGCGGCGGGATCGCGATGGACGGGACCCAGGTGGCGGGAGAGCCGCGCGTCCATCTGGTGGGCTACGGCCCGTCGTCATCCACCATCGGTGCCAACCGGGCCGGACGCGCCGCAGTATCGGCGATCCTGAAGCTGCCGGGGATCCGCCCCCGGGCAGAGACGGTAAATTGGGGCTGACCGTCCGGAAGCCGGGCGGGGTATGGCATACAGGAAAGACGGCAGGAAACCCGGTGGCAGTAAAGAGTCTCGACGACGTCCTTCCGAAGCTCCGCCGCAGGCCGGACGTGGAAGCACCCAACCTGCAGGCCTGGGATGCGACCGACCGCCTGCTGCTCGGCACGGCAGCCGAACGGATGCAGCCGGGAACCAGCATGGCAGTGATCGGCGACCGCTACGGTGCCCTGACCCTTGGCGCACTGGCGGTGCTTGATCCCGGAACCGTGAGCGTGCACCAGGACCTCATCACCGGGGAGCAGGCACTGCGACTGAACGCAGCCGAGGTGTTCGCTGATGGGGAAGCCGGCTTCACCCAGCTGCCCCTGGGCCCGGAACTGCTTGATGGGGCCGGCATTGTCCTGCTGCAACTGCCCAAGACCCTTGCCGAGCTGGACCAGATCGCCGACGCGGTGGCACGGTACGCCGCGCCGGACGTGGTGCTCCTGGCCGGCGGCCGCGTGAAGCACATGTCGCTGGGGATGAATGCGGTCCTGGAACGCCACTTCAGCTCGGTCGCCCCGCAGCTGGCTCGGCAGAAATCGCGGGTCATCATGGCCAGCGGTCCACGCAGGACGGGGGAGCCAGCGCGCTTCCCCGTCGTCGAACACCTCGCCGAAATCGACCTCGACGTCGCTGCCCACGGCGCGGTCTTCGCCGGCCCAAAGCTGGACATCGGCACCAGGTTCCTGCTGACATTCCTGCCCTCCATGCGGCCCGCGCGGCACGCCATCGACCTTGGCTGCGGCACCGGCATCCTTGCCGCGATGTATGCCCGGCAGCACCCGGGCTCAACCGTGACCGCCACGGACCAGTCAGCCGCAGCCGTGGCATCCGCACGGGCCACGGCCAGCGCGAACGGCCTGGCGGAACAGGTCCACGTCCTGCAGGATGATGCGATGGCCACACTGGCCGACGCCAGCGCGGACCTGATCCTCCTGAATCCACCGTTCCATGTCGGTGCCGGCGTCCATGCCGGAGCGGGACTGAAGCTCATCGAAGCAGCCGGCCGGGTACTCGCCCCGGGCGGTGAGCTCTGGACCGTCTACAACCGCCACCTGGCCTACGTTCCCGCACTTGAGCGCCACATCGGACCCACACGGGTGTTGGGCCGGAACCCTAAATTCACGGTGACCCTGAGCACCCGCCGGGGCACCAATGACCCTGCCGGAGCCATTGCCGCGGCAGCGGAGCGCCCCGGGCCGTAACCCGCTGCGCTTTCCCACACAATGTGCCGCGCCGTCGGCCGTTCCGGTGGGTCTGTGCCGGCGCGTAACGTACGATTCAGACATCAGTAACTTTGTGCCGAAGACGAAGGGGACGCCGTGACTGAGATCCGCCAATCCTCACCGAGGCGCGGCACGAACCTGCCCCGGATGGGCGACTTCAACCTCACTGTGATCCTCGACGCCATCCGCAGGTCCTCGGGCGGACTGAGCAGGGTGGAACTCGCCCAGATCGTGGGACTCTCGCCGCAGACCATCTCGAACATCTCCCGCCGCCTCCTGGACCAGAACCTTATTGTCGAAGCCGGCAAGGAAGGCAGCGGCCCCGGAAAGCCCCGCACCATCCTCCGCCTCAACCCCCGCGGGATGTACGCAGTCGGCGTCCACCTGGACCCCGCCGTGACCACCTTCGTGGTCCTGGACCTGGTGGGTGCGGTGGTGCAGCACTCCCGCATCAAGACACCCGGCGGCAACGATCCTTCGGCCGTTATTTCCACCATCGCCGCCGAAATCGCCCAGCTCGTGGAGGACTCAGGCGTGGACCGGGACAGGATTGCAGGCCTCGGTGTGGCGGCACCGGGCCCCATCGACCTGGACAACGGGACAGTGGTGGACCCGCCGCTCCTTCCCGGCTGGGACCGGGTGGAACTGCGCAACGCCCTGTCCCAGGCCACCGGATACTCCGTCCTCATGGACAAGGACGTCACCAGCGCGGCCGTGGCCGAAACCTGGGCCGGCGGCCCCAGCGGAGCGGGCAGCTTCATTTTTATGTACATGGGCACCGGCATCGGCTGTGGAATCGTGCTTAATGACGAGGTGGTCCGGGGCACGTCCGGCAACGCCGGGGAGATCGGCCATATCGTGGTGGACCCGGACGGCCCGCCGTGCGACTGCGGCCTGCGGGGCTGCGTCAAATCCTCGTGCATCCCGCAGGTCCTGGTGGCCGAGGCCGAGGCTGCCGGCATCCTGGACGGCTCCCGCTCGGGCAACAGTGGCGCCGAGATCCAGCAGAGCTTCTCTGCGCTGTGCGACCTGGCCGACGCGGGAAATGAACATGCCATCGCCATCATCGACAAGTCCGCAGTGCTGGTGGCACGGGCAGCCTCCGTGGTGACCAACACGCTGGATGTGGAGCGGGTGGTGTTTGGCGGACCGTTCTGGAGCCGCCTGGCCGAACGCTACCTTGAGAAGATACCGGCCCTGCTGGATGCCAACAGTGACACCCGGCTGATCCATCCCATCGAGGTGGTGGGCACCGGGGTGGGCGAAGACGTGGGCGCCATCGGTGCCGCCTCCCTCGTTCTGGAACATACGCTCGCGCCGAGGGCCCAAAGACTGCTCCTGGAGAGCTGAGGGGGCTGCCCGCCCTTGTCCGGGGCAGGACTCCCATCTAGCATTTGCGTATTGCCGCGGCTGGGGCCCGCTGACAAAAGGGGTCCGCAGCCTTCGATTGAATGGAGCATGATGCGTCGCCCGGCCCTGAAGACCCTGTCCCTCATCGCTTCCGCACTGTTCCTCCTCACCGCGTGTACGCCCGCGGCCCCCGATGACGGCTCCAAGACCCTGAAAGTGGTCTACCAGAAAACTGACTCCTTCACCGCGCTGGAAACAATGTTCCAGGCCGCCAAGAAGGAGTTCGAGGCGGCCAACCAGGGAGTCACCGTCGAGCTGCAGCCCATCCAGGGCAACGACGACGATTACGGCACCAAGCTGGCCCTTGCCTTGAGATCGCCGTCCACCGCACCGGACGTCTTCTACGAGGACACGTTCAAGGTCCGCTCCGACGTCGACGCCGGCTACCTCCTGAAGCTGGACAGCCACCTTGATGGCTGGGCGGACTGGGAAAAGTTCGACGACGGCGCCAAGGCGGCAGGGCGTGCGGACGACGGCGGCACATACGCGGTGCCCCTGGGCACCGACACCCGGGCCATCTGGTACAACAAAAAGGTCTTCGAAGCCGCGGGCATCAGCCTTCCGTGGCAGCCCCGCAACTGGCAGGACATCCTGGATACGGCGCGGAAGATCAAAGCGGACGACCCCTCGGTGGTCCCGTTCAACATGTACGCCGGGAAAGGCAGCGGCGAAGGCACCGTCATGCAGGGGTTCTACGAACTGCTCTACGGCACCGGCTCCACCCTCTACGACGAGGAGTCCAAAAAATGGGTGGTGGGATCCGCCGGCTTCAAGGATTCGCTGGGCTTCCTCAAGACCCTCTATGACGAAGGGCTCGCAGTGACGCCGGCCGAAGCCCTCGATGCGAACATCTGGAAAAAGGTGTTCGGCGAATGGTTCCCGGACGGAAAACTGGGCGCCACCGTGGAAGGCTCCTACGCGCCGTCGTTCTGGCAGGACGGCGGCAGTTACGAATGGCCCGGCTACGCACAGGACATGGCGGTTGCCCCGTTCCCCACGCAGGACGGCGGCGAGCCGGGTGCGGTGAGCATGTCCGGGGGCTGGACGCTGGCCATCGGAGCAGGGACCAAAGAACCGGACCTAGCCTTCAAATTCCTGAGCACGGCGCTCAACCGGGACAACTCGCTGAAATTCACGCTGGACAGTTCCCAGATCGCGGTTCGAAGCGACGTCGCTGAGGACTCCGGCTACCAGGGGGCCAACCCGTTCGTGAAGGACGTCTCCGGACTCGTCTCAGTCACCCGCTACCGCCCGGCCACTTCCGACTACCCCCGGATCTCTGCCGCCGTCCAGGAGGCGACGGAGGGTGTGATCACCGGTGCCAAGTCGCCCGACCAGGCGGCCGCAGACTACGACGCCGCCGTGGCGGACATCGTGGGCGGCGACAAGACCGTCCGGAAGTAGCCGGTGCCGGCCCGAATGGGGGGACGCGGGCTGCTGCGCTACCTGCCCGTCCTGCCTGCCCTGCTGCTTTTGCTGGTGTTCCTGGCCGGTCCGGTGTTTTGGGCCTTCCAGGCGTCCTTTACCAATACCGGGCTGACGGGCAGGAATGCGCGCAACCCCGAATGGGTGGGGCTGGAGAACTACCAGCGGCTGCTGCTGGATCCGGTGTTTCCCCTCTCGCTGTGGCTGACAGTCCTGTTCGTTGGGGCTTCTGCTGTCCTGGGCCAGAACCTGCTGGGGCTGGCCCTCGCGGTGCTGATGCGGCGCGCACGCCGGGCCGTGTCCGCAGCTGTGGGCACGGCGGTAGTGGCTGCCTGGGTGCTGCCCGAGATCGTGGCGGCCTTCGCCGCCTACGCCTACTTCAGCCGGGACGGCACCCTGAACCAGTTGCTGGGCGGCCTGGGAATGGGGCAGCCGGACTGGCTCTATTCGTGGCCGATGGCGGCCGTGGTGCTGGCGAATATCTGGCGGGGAACGGCCTTTTCCATGCTGGTGTACCGGGCGGCCCTGAACGACATTCCCACGGAAGTGGCCGAGGCCGCCCAGATGGACGGCGCCGGCGGCTGGAAGCGGCTGGCTTTCATCACCTTGCCCATGATCCGGGGCAGCATCGCCACCAACCTGATGCTGGTCACCTTGCAGACGCTTGCCGTGTTCACCCTGATCTGGGTCATGACCGCCGGCGGCCCGGCCAACGCCAGCACTACCCTCCCGGTCCTTGCCTACCAGGAGGCCTTCAAATTCGGTGACATCGGGTACGGCACTGCGGTGGCTTCGGTGCTGCTTCTCATCGGTGCGGTGTTCGGTGTGGGGTACATCCGGCTGCTGAGGGAGGGGAAGCGTTGACCGCACCCGTACGGGCATCCGGAACTGCCCTCTTCGAAAAGGCCCCCCGCCCGCGCAGGCCCGGGAACAGCCGTGTCAGTCCCGCAGATGTGGCCCTGCTGGTCCTCGGTGCCTGTTTTGTGCTGCCCCTGCTGTGGCTGGTCCTGGCGTCCTTCGACGCGGAGGCAGGCCACGAGACAAGAGCTCCATCCGCCCTCACCCTGGAAAATTTCGCCGCGGTGATGACGCCGGGGCTGCTGTTGCAGCCGTTGTGGAACAGCCTGCTCCTTTCCGCAGGGACGGCCACGGCCACGCTCGCCGCTGCTGTGCTGGCCGCGTATCCACTGTCCCGCTACCGGTCCCGGTTCAACACGCCGTTTATGTACGCGGTGCTCCTGGGGACCTGCCTTCCCATCACAGCCATCATGGTGCCGGTCTACGGACTTTTCGTCCAGCTGGAATTGTTGGACTCGATGCCGGCCACCATGCTGTTTATGGCCGCCACCGCCCTGCCGATGGCCATCTGGATGACCCGGAACTTCATGGACGGAGTGCCGGTGTCCCTCGAGGAGGCGGCATGGGTGGACGGCGCGTCCAGGATGACCGCGCTGCGCACCATCGTCCTGCCGCTGATGCGCCAGGGACTCGGCGTGGTGTTCATTTTTGTGTTCATCCAGGCCTGGGGAAACTTCTTCGTCCCGTTTGTGCTGCTCCTGTCCGAGGCGAAGCAGCCAGCGGCGGTATCCATCTTCAGCTTCTTCGGACAGCATGGCGCAGTTGCCTACGGCCAGCTCGCCGCCTTCTCCATCCTGTACTCGCTGCCGGTGCTGGCCCTGTACGTCATTGTCTCCAAGGGTGCCGGGAGCTCATTTGCCTTGTCCGGCGCGGTGCGGGGTTAGCCGCCCGCTAGTCGATATCCTCGACAACCACCCCGAAGGGGATGCTGTCGTCAAGGTGTGCCTGGTGGCCGGTTGAGCCTGGGTTGTAGACAACCCGGACTCCATGGAGCCTGTCCGCGGCTGACTGCTGCAGGACAGGCTTGACGGTGTTGATGAACATCTCGCTTTTGTCGGCGAGAAACTCCTTGTAACTGGCTGGAAGCTCGCTCATGTCAAAAGAATAGACCTGGGGAGCCCCCATGGGGAGTGGTCCCCATTGCCCGAACCCGCGGATCCGTCTTGGATAGGATGGCGGCGGAGTGCGGTCCGGCCGTACCGGACGCCCAAACACAGCCATCAGGGGGAATCGCAGTGCTTCAAACCAGCTCTTCGGCAAGGATCGAACCGGCGGAGCTGGCACGGGCACAACAGGTTGCAGCCAACATTTCCAGGAGCTTCGACGCGAAGATGGTGGGGCAATCGCGGCTGCGGGAATCACTGCTGGTGGGCCTGCTCACCGGCGGCCATATCCTGCTGGAAAGCGTTCCGGGCCTGGCCAAAACCACGGCTGCCCAGACCGTCGCCGAAGCCATCAGCGCGGAGTTCCGGCGGATCCAGTGCACTCCGGACCTGCTGCCCAGTGACATTGTGGGGACGCAGATCTACGACGCCGCCAAGGGAACGTTCGTCACACAGCTGGGCCCGGTGCACGCCAACATCGTGCTGCTGGACGAGATCAACCGCTCCAGCGCCAAGACCCAGAGCGCCATGCTGGAGGCCATGCAGGAACGGCAGACGTCCATCGGCGGGGAGGAGTATCGACTGCCGTCCCCGTTCCTGGTCCTGGCCACCCAGAACCCGATCGAGCAGGAAGGCACCTACCAGCTTCCGGAAGCCCAGATGGACCGCTTTATGCTCAAGGACGTCCTGGATTATCCGTCGCCTGCCGAGGAGGCCGAGATCATCCGCCGGCTCGACGCCGGAGTGTTCACCGACGAGCAGAAGCCGGCGGCCGCGGCGTCCCTTGAGGCGGTGGCGCGGGTCCAGGACGTGGTGAAGCGGATCTATGTTGATCCTGCAGTTATCAACTACATCGTGGGGCTGGTCTACGTCACCCGGAACGCGCAGCAGTACATTGATCCGCGGCTTGCCGGCTTCATCGAGTTCGGTGCCAGTCCGCGCGCCAGCATCGCCTTCAGCCAGGCGGCACGCGCAGTGGCGCTCCTGCAGGGCCGGGACCATGTGATCCCGGAAGATGTGAAATCGCTGGCCCACCGCGTCCTGCGGCACCGCCTCATCCTGAATTTTGAGGCAGTGGCTGAGCAGGTGCCGGTGGAAACGGTCATCGACGCCGTGGTCGCCGCCGTCCAGACGCCCTGAGCCGGCCATGACCAGCCTCCTTCACCGGGTGAAGTCGAAGATGGCCATCTTTGCCCACCGCAAGGCCCGCGGCATGCTCGACGGCGAATACGGTTCTGTTTTCCGCGGCCGCAGCCTGGACTTTGATGACCTCCGCGCCTATGTCCCGGGAGACGAGGTGCGCGATATCGACTGGAAGGCAACAGCCCGCCACGGGTCCCCATTGATCAGGAGGTACGTGGCCGTCCGGCGGCAGACAGTCCTGCTCATCACCGATACCGGGCGCAACATGGCAGCCGAAGCAGCCGGCGGGGAAACCAAGAAGGACATCGCCATCATGGCGCTGGGGGTTATCGGGTACCTGGCCCACCGCCACGGCGAAGTGGTGGGACTGGTGGCCGGCGACGCCCATAAGACAACATCCCTGCCGGCCAAAAGCGGAGAGGCGCACCTCGAACGGCTCCTGCGCCATGTTCATGCCAACGCCACCATGGATTCCGCGGCCAGCCGGCTTGAGGACCAGCTGGAGCATGTGGCCCGCACAGTCAAGGGCAGGTTCCTGTTGTTCGTTGTGGCGGACGAAATGCTAGCCACCCCCTCGCTGTCAGGGCTGCTCCGCCGGCTCCGGGCGCAGCATGAGATCCTGTGGCTGACGGTCCGTGATGCGGATCTGACGGCGGAGGCGCCGTGGTTCAGCGTGCACGATTCCTCGCCCCTGATGGGCCACCTGGCCCGGTCTCCGCGAGTGGCTGCAGCATATGCCCAGGCAGTGACGGACAGGGACTCCGGACGCACTGACATGCTGTGCCAGGCAGGGATCACCGGGGGTTCGGTCAGCGGGAGCCCGGAGGTCATCACGGAGCTGTTCGCACTCCTGGAAAGGCACCGGCGTGCAGGCTGATCCCGAATTCCTCGGCCCGCTGCCGTACAGTCCGCTGTGGACGTGGACAGGGCTGGCCCTGCTGCTCCTGCTGGCCGCCTGGTACACGTTTGTTTTCGCCAGTACCAGGCGTCCCGGGCCCAGGACACCCGCCGGGTCGGGATCGCTCACCGACCTGCCCGCACTCCAATCGGCGTACCTGCAGCGGATTACTGACGCGGAACGGGAGGCAGCCGCCGGAAACATCAGTGCCCGCGCTGCCCACCAGCAGATCAGCCTCCTGCTGCGCCGCTTCGTCCGCGACGCCACCGGGGTGGACGCGCCGAGAATGACGTACGCCGACCTCGCGAGCCATCCGTTGCCCGCGGCCGCGAAGGCCGTCGGCGCGCTGTACCCGGGTGAGTTCGGGTCCGAGCCGCTGCCCGCCGTCGCAAGCTCTGCCGCGGCGGCACGCGAGGCGGTGCGCTCATGGAGCTGATGTTCTGGTGGGTGGTTCCCCTGGGCGCGGCCGTGGCAGGCCTCGCGGCTTGGGCGGCGTGCCGCCCGGGCAGGAACACGAGCGCACGACGGCGGCCGGCAGCCCATGCGGACAGGCTCACCCGCCTGCCCGAATACCAGGCCGCACTGCGGCGGCACCGCCGCTGGCTGGTGGTCGCGGCAACTGCCTGCGGGGTCCTGCTGGCGTCAACCCTGCTCGCCGCCGCACGCCCTGTGAATGTGGACACGGTCCGGCCGGAGCAGCACAACCGCGACATCGTCCTGTGCCTGGACGCTTCCGGATCCATGAGCAGCGCAGACGCGGAGGTGGTGGACGTGTTTGCCCGGCTGGCAGAGGACTTCAAGGGCGAAAGGATCGGCCTCACCATCTTCGACAGCACAGCCATCCAGGTCTTTCCCCTCACCGACGACTATGAGTACGCCAGGGAACAGCTGGCGCTCGCACGGGACGCCTTCAACGGCAAACCCGGCACGTCCGGCTTCCTCGACGGAACCTGGAGCGGCCGCGGTTCATCCCTGATCGGGGATGGCCTCGCCTCATGCATCACCAGCTTTCCACCCTCCCGGGACCCGGAAAACAGCAACCAGCAGAACGCTGGCCAGCAGGGCAGCCGGCAACCGCGCTCGCGGTCGGTGATCCTGGCCACGGACAACTTTGTTTCGGGCGATCCCATCATGACCCTGCAGGAAGCTGCCGGAATGGCGAAGGAAAGGGAAGTCCGTGTTTATGCGCTGAATCCGGGGGACTTTGACTACGGCACCGACGCTGACCAGCCCGGCGCGCAATTGCGTGCGGCCGCTGAGTCCAGTGGGGGAGCCTATTCCGCCCTGGACAGTCCGGAAGCAGTGCCCGGCATTGTGCGGGCTGTGCAGGAAACGGAGAAGTCCACCCTTGAGGGCGCGCCGCGTGCCGTGGTCACCGACTTGCCCAACCTTCCCTTGGCCGTTGCGCTCCTGGCCGGGATTGTCCTCGCTGTTGCCTCCTGGCGGCTCCGGCCATGACACTGCAGCCGATCCTGCCGTGGTGGCTCCTCCTGCCCCTCACCGCCGCCGCACTGGTCTTCCTGGGCTGGCGGATCCTTTGCGAACGGAGGCGCCCCGGCAGCTCTGGACGAATCCGGCGGGCCCTGTTGGTGCTGTTCGTGCTGGCAGCAGCATTCCGGCCAGGCATCCCCGGCGGCTCCGCCCAGGCCGCTGCTGCGGACCTGAACGTCTTTTTTGTGGTGGACACCACCAGCAGCATGGTGGCCGAGGACTACGGCAATGCCGCACCGCGCCTCGACGGCGTCCGCCAGGACATCATGGCCATCGCCGGGGAACTGCCGGGTGCCCGTTTTTCCGTCATCACCTTTGACACCGGGGCCCATGTCCGGATGCCCCTGACCAGCGACACGTCAGCGCTGGACACCGTTACCTCGATCCTCCAGCCGCAGGTCACGTCCTATGCCAAAGGCAGCAGCATCACGGCCGCCCGCCAAGTGCTCGCCGAACGCCTGTCCGCAGCCAGGGACAGCCACCCCGAGCGGCCCCGGCTTGTCTTCTACCTGGGTGACGGCGAGCAAACCAGCGGCAAGGAACCGGAGCCCATGGCGCTGGATGGGGACTTGGTGGCCGGGGGAGCGGTGCTGGGGTACGGGACCTCCGGCGGCGGACGCATGAAGGAGAACACCGGGATGGAGTCCGACGACGATGCCCCCTACATCCAGGACCGCACCGGAGATGCCGCCAAGGATGCGCTGTCCACCATCGATGAGGACAGGCTCCGGGAGGTCGCTGCGCGGCTGGGTGTGCCCTATGTGCACCGGTCAGCGGGGGACCCGGTCTCAGCCATGCTGCAGGAGGCGCGCGCCGGCGCCCTGGAACGAACGGAACAAGACGGCACCCTTGGGGGCGGGATCGAGTTCTACTGGCTTTTCGCTGCGGGTGCCTTCGTGGTGGGGTTGGCCGAGTCGATGGGCGTCATACGGGAGCTGCGCGAAGTGCGGACTGCGGCCATGCCCCTTCCTGCCGCACACGGCGGCCAGCCAAAGGAGACGGCACGATGAGGCGCCGCCTGCTGGTGTGGTCGGCCCTTCCCGCTCTGCTGGTGCTGTTGGTCGCGGCGAAACTTCTCAGCCTCGACCCGCTTGCGGGGCACGCCGCGAAGGCCTTCGAAGCCAAGGACGCGGCCGCCGTCGGAATGGCTGCGGAGGTGCTCCAGGCCGCAAACATCGTGGAGCCGCACAAAGCCCCCTTCGCCGCCGGGGACGCCCAGGCGCTCGCCGGCAACTTTGGAGCTGCCCGGTTGCGCTTCGAGGAAGCCCTGGACTTTGCCCCGCCAGGCTCGCCGGATGCCTGCGCGGTGCGGCTCAATCTTGTCCTCGCCATCGAGCGGCTCGGTGACGAGAAGCTGCGTCTGGAGGATAGGGCAGGTGCCGCGGCCCTGTTTACCGAGGCATTGGAAGCCGCCGGCGCGGCCCCGGAGGGATGCTTTTCCGGGGGAGCGGCGGCTGATGCCGGCCAAAAGCTTAAGGAGGCGGAAGGACGCCTGAACGGAAAACTCGAGTCAGCCAAGGAGTCCGTCGAGGATCAGGAAAACGCGGCGGAGGAGGGAGGCCCGGACGAGCCGAAGGCCAAGTCGCCCGGCCAGGACCAGCTGCAGCAGTTGCAGGAAAGCGCCCGGGAGTCCCAGCGGGAACGCAACAACGGACGGGAACGGTCGGACTACCTTGAGGACACCGCTGGCGTGGACCGGCCCTGGTGACCAGCGGCCGGCAGGCGCAAAGGGGGAGCGGAGCGAAGAATATTCTGTTGCCGAACGAAACAAGGCGTAAGACTGCGTCTTAATTCGGACCCCGACTTGAAAGCTCCTCCGGCCGCCCATAGAGTTCTATACAAGTTACCGCGGTAACGTGTCAGCGATCC
The DNA here is from genome assembly GCF_030209335.1 of Pseudarthrobacter sp. fls2-241-R2A-168. Lineage (NCBI taxonomy): Bacteria > Bacillati > Actinomycetota > Actinomycetes > Micrococcales > Micrococcaceae > Pseudarthrobacter > Pseudarthrobacter sp. fls2-241-R2A-168. The sequence goes on along the minus strand of NZ_JARVSG010000061.1, from coordinate 37,181 downwards.
TCCGTTGCGGAGGGTGTGGGTGCCCCCATGTGGGCCTGACATTTGCTCACGGACAACTTCATTCCAGGCGTAACAGTCGCGGCTGCGTCCTTGTGGAGTTTTTTCGTGTTCCCCAAACTCAAATTCATTGCCGGTCCCCGCCCAGTTTCTGACAGGGAACCTCCAATGGCCCAAAGCCAAGGATGCAAATGTCGCCACCAAGCCTTATCGACACACACCCGAATCTCTCCGAAGCCGCCCCCGTGGCGCTTTCCTACGAGCTGTTCCCGCCCCGTTCGCCGGCAGCCGCGGAAACGCTCTGGACCACCATCCGGGAACTGGAAACCACCGAGCCTGACTACGTCTCCGTCACCTATGGTGCCAGTGGCTCCAACCGGGACACCGCCGTCGAACTTATCAACCGGCTCCTGCTCGAAACCACCCTCCGGCCGCTGGCCCACCTGACCTGCGTTGGCAACACGCCGCAGGAACTGGCGGGCATCATCGGCGAACTGCTGGACACCGGCGTTCGCGGCATCCTGGCGCTGCGCGGCGATCTTCCCAAGGACGGCGGCGAACCTGTCGACGGAGCCCTGCGGTACGCCCAGGACCTGATCGAACTCATCCGCCGCGTAGAGCAGCGCCGTTCGGCACTGCTGTGCGCCGGGAAGATTGCGGTTGGCGTGGCGGCGTATCCCACCAGGCACCCGGAATCACCGAGTGAGGAGCACGACGTCGAGGTGCTGCTCGCAAAGCAGCGTTCCGGCGCAGACTTCGCCATCACCCAGGTCTTCTTCCATGCAGAGCAGTACGCCGACCTCCTCACCCGGGCACGCCGGGCCGGAGTCACCATCCCCATCATTCCCGGCGTGATGCCGCTGACCAGCCTCCGCCGCCTCAAACGGCTGGGTGAGCTGGCGGGCGTGGAGCCCGCAGCGGAACTGATGGAACGCCTGGCCGCCGCGGACAACGACATCGAACGCCTCCACATTGGCGTCGATGCCACCGTGGACCTGGCCAACGCCGCCCTGGATGCTGGCGCGCCCGGCATCCACCTTTACACCTTCAATGAACACCAAAGCGCACTGGAAGTGCTGGACAAACTGGCACTTCCGCGGCATTCCCGTTCCGGGATCCGACGGGACGCACTCGCCCGGCGCCAGCTCGCCAGCTGACGATTTCCGCGAAGCACCCCGCGCTCTAGACCCCGGCTATAAAGCCCAAAGTTTCAAACCCAGCTCCTACCTGAGGATTTGTCATGCCTGAAAACAACACGCCCTTCCCGTCCGCCTCACTCCTTGGCTACCCCCGTATCGGCCGCCGCCGCGAGCTCAAGAAGGCCGTCGAGGCCTACTGGGCCGGCAAGATCGACGCCGCCGCCCTGGACGCCGCCGCCAAGGACATCCAGCTGACCATCGCCACGCGCTTGCAGGAACTCGGCCTGACCGAAGCCGCCGCCGTGCCCGGCACCTTCTCCTACTACGACCAGGTCCTGGACACCACCGCGCACCTCGGCGCCGTGCCGGCCCGTTTCGGCAACCTCCTCAACGCTGAGGGACAGCTGGACATCGACGGCTACTTCACGCTGGCCCGCGGCAGCAAGGAACAGCAGCCGCTGGAAATGACCAAGTGGTTCGACACCAACTACCACTACCTGGTGCCGGAAATCGGTCCGGAAACCGAGTTCACCCTCGCCTCCGCCGCCAAGGTTGACGAGTTTGCCTTCGCCCTGGCCAACGGCATCGAAACCCGCCCGTACCTCGTTGGCCCGGTCACCTACCTGCTGCTCTCCAAGGCCTCCGACGACGCCCCGGCCGGCTTCAACCCGCTGTCCCGCCTCGGGGACATCCTGCCCGTCTACGTGCAGCTGCTCGAGAAGCTGGCAGCAGCCGGGGCCGGCTGGGTCCAGCTGGACGAACCCGCCCTGGTGGTTGACCAGGACACCCCGGCCGGCGACATCGAAGCAGCCGTGGCCCGCGCCTACGACGTCCTGACCGCAGCGGCCAACCGCCCGCAGATCCTCGTGTCCACCCCGTACGGCTCGCTCGACGGCCAGCTCGGCACCCTCGCAGCCACCAACATCGAGGCCCTTCACATCGACGTCTTCAAGGGCGCCGTACCCTCCGCCGCCGCCCTGGCGGGCCTGGGCAACAAAACCCTGGTTGCCGGCGTCGTGGACGGCCACAACATCTGGCGCAACGACCTCGCCGCCTCCGCTGCGAAGCTGGACGCACTGAAGGAAGCCGCCGGCACGCTCGCCGTCTCGACGTCCACCTCCACCCAGCACGTCCCGCACGACGTCGCCGAGGAAACCCAACTGTCCGAGCATCTCCGCAGCTGGCTCGCGTTCTCCGACCAGAAGGCCGTGGAGGTCAAGACCCTCGCCGAGTACCTGGCCAACCCCGCCTCCGCCAAAGCAGCCATCGACGATGCAACGGCAGTGATCGCCTCCCGCGCCACCGCCGAAGGCGTCCGCCGTTCAGACGTCCGGGCACGCACCGAAGCCCTGACCGCCGCGGACTTCGCCCGCTCCGAGTACTCAGTCCGCGAAGCCGCCCAGGAAGAGTCGCTGCACCTGCCGCCGCTGCCCACCACCACCATCGGCTCCTTCCCGCAGACGTCGGAGATCCGTTCGGCCCGCGCCCGCAACAACAAGGGCGATCTGACTGACGAGCAGTACGAGAAGCTCATGAAGGACGAGATCAAGCGCGTTGTGGACCTGCAGGAAGAGCTGGGCTACGACGTCCTGGTGCACGGCGAGCCCGAGCGCAACGACATGGTGCAGTACTTCGCTGAGAACCTCGAAGGCTTCGACGTCACCGTCCACGGCTGGGTCCAGTCCTACGGCTCGCGCTGCACCCGTCCGTCCATCCTGTGGGGCGACGTGACCCGAAGCGCCCCCATCACGGTGAAGTGGGCCGAGTACGCGCAGTCCCTGACCAGCAAGCCGATGAAGGGCATGCTCACCGGTCCGGTCACCATCCTGGCGTGGTCCTTCGTCCGCGACGACCAGCCGCTGGGCGAGACGGCCAACCAGGTCGGCCTGGCCCTGCGCGACGAGATCGCCGACCTCGAAGCCGCCGGCATCAAGGTCATCCAGGTGGACGAGCCTGCCCTGCGCGAACTCCTTCCGCTGCGCAAGGCAGACCACGCCGAGTACCTGAAGTGGTCCGTGGACTCCTTCCGCCTGGCTACCGCCGGTGCGGCCGACGCCACCCAGATCCACACACACCTCTGCTACTCCGAGTTCGGCGTGATCATCGACGCGATCGACGGGCTGGACGCGGACGTGACCTCCATTGAGGCCGCCCGGTCCCGCATGGAGGTTGTGCACGACCTTGAGTCCCACGGCTTCGGCCGCGGCGTTGGTCCTGGTGTCTACGACATCCACTCGCCGCGCGTTCCCGGCACCGAGGAAGTGACTGAGCTGCTCAGCACCGCCGTGAAGCACGTTCCGTCCCGCCAGCTCTGGGTCAACCCGGACTGCGGCCTGAAGACCCGCGGCTACGTTGAGACCGAGGAATCCCTGCGGAACCTGGTCGAGGCCACCAAGACGGTCCGCGCCGGACTGCTGGAAGCGGCGAAGTAAAACAACAGCAAACCAAGAACGGTGGCTGACGTGTGCTGAAGCACCGACGTCGTCGGCCGGTCACCCCAGGTGACCGGCCGGCGTCGTCTCCTTCATCCTCCAGGCACTGACCGCAAGCCAGATCGTCCAGATCACGGTGGCGATGATACCGATCAGGGTTGGCAGCGAATTGGCGGCGGCGAAACCCAGTTCACCGATGATCCAGCCCTGCGCCAAATATGCCAGCCCGGACAGCGCCATCAGCCAGCCTATGACCCGGGAGACCCGCCGACGCATGGCCACCGCGGCGCCCAGGAGAATCAGTGCGATGCCCAGCAGGAAGCTCTGGTAGCTGCGCATTCCCCATTCAAGCCAGCGGATCCCCTCGGCTGTGGCGAAACGTGCCGCCTTGTCGGGCTCCGCAGCGGCAGCCCACGAATCCACCGCCTGCTTAAGGGCAACGCCGTCAACTGCCTGCAGCGCGCCGTAAAGTGACAGCGCGAGGGCAGCAGCAAGAGCCCCGATGCCGGCAGTCCACGCCCGCGCACCACGCCGCAAGTCCAGGGCGGACCAGAGAGTTACGAGTCCGGCGCAGACCAGTGCCATGCCAAAAAACTGCCCCAGATGGACCGCAGTCCAGGCATCACTGTTGGCATAGGCAGTGAACGAGGCGGGATGGTCGTTCGCGTCGTGTGACTCGGCGTGCAGCAGCCCGGCCAGGATCGACACCAGCACACCCGCAAGGAGCAGGGACCCGGCAAGCCGCCAGACGCCGGCTTTGGTTTCGCCCATGGCCCACCATCCCGGGTATTAGGACTCCCAGACGATCTCGTCGTCCACGACGCCGTCCTCGTCCGCCGAGGCCACCAGGACTTCATCGGTGAAGTGCTCGCCCAGGGTGAAGTCCATCACAAAGTAGCGTTCGGGTTGGCCGGGGTAGATGCCCACGTGGCCGAGCTTCAGTGCTTTGAGGAACACTTCCTTGGTGAGCTGGCTCCGTTCCTGGACACCAAAAACCTTGTGCAGGTGCTCATCCTTGAGCGCGTTGCAGTGGAAATGGAGGTATTCCTGCGGGCTGGTGCCTTCCTGGTCCAGCTCCTCCGCGATCATGTCCCGCACCTCGTCCACCAGTTCGGGCAGGAACCGCAGGCGGTAATCCACCTTGCGCAGTGCCGCCTCGTCGAAGTGGTCGTGGGCGGTGATGTTCAGGTCGATCTCCAGCGGATGGCCCCGCAGCTCATGTTTGGCAGCGATGTTGTGATCGCTGCCGTGATTGAGCTCGATCTCGCCAAAGTGCTGGCTCGCTACCTTGTTCATAGTTTCAACATAGACCCGAACAGCGGTGCATTCCAGCGTTCGGACCTAATTCACCGCCTTGGGCATCCCGGCGAAGGTCTCGGCCAGTAAGTCGACAAACAGCTGTACCCTGGCGGTTTTCCTGTCGTTGATCAGCAGCGCGAAAACGTTGCGGGCAAGCCGGATCTCCGGGACGTCCAGCACCACCACGCCGGCGGGTTTGTTGCGCAGCGCGAGCTCGGGGACCAGCGCCGCTCCTAACCCGGCAGCAGCCATCTCCAGGCTCGCATGGAAGTCATCGCTGTGGGCCACAACCCGGGGGTGCAGGTTACAGCCGGCGAAGAGCCGTTCGATCACCATGGCGTCGGCTGTGCCGGGGTGGTGCATGATCCAGGGCATCTCGGACAGGTGGTCGGCGGCCACTTTCGCATCGGCGCGGAAGCCCCAGCCGGCAGGCAGCACCACCCGGAAGTCGTCGTCGCCGATCCATTGCCTGTTAATCGTGTTGGGCCAGGCGAAGCCGGTCTGGCCCACCTGGAAAACCACTGCCAGGTCCAGGTCGCCGCCGGTGCGCAGCCCCTGGATGGTCTGGCCGGGCTCAGCGACTGAGACTTTCAGGTCGATGCCCAGGTTCTTCCACGTTGGATTCTTCAGGATCCGAGGCAGGACGAAGGTGGCCAGGCTGGGAAAGATTCCGAGGCGCAGTTCCTGGTGCGCCGAATCCTGGGTTTTGGAGGCGGCTGCCATGAGTGCCTCGATGTCCGTGAGCACCTTCGCGGCGTGCCGGGTCATCACGACGGCGGCTTCCGTGGGCACCACACTGCGCGCCGAGCGCTGGAAGAGGACCACGCCGGTGTCCCGTTCCAGCGCGGACATCTGCTGCGAAACGGCCGAGGCGGTGTAGCCAAGCGTTGCCGCAGCGGCCGCGAACGAGCCCAGCCGCGTGACCTCCAGGAGGGTCTTCAGGTGTACCGGATTTACCACCAGCCCACAGTACTCTGCCGCCTCCTGCCGAAGAAGCTGAAGCCCGCACCCATCCGGCGGCCCGGGCGCTGCGAATTTCCCTCTGTATACCCATCACTGGCAAATGTTCAGCAGAGGAGCATCAATTGTCACCTGACCCAGCAGCAAGCGGAGGCGGACGACGGCGGGTGGCCGTCATCGGCAGCGGCGTCGCCGGCCTCATGGCCGCCTACGTCCTCAACCGCGAGGACGACGTCACCCTGTTCGAGGCGGATTCGCGGCTGGGCGGGCACGCCCACACCCACGATATGCCGCAACCGGACGGCTCGGTTCTCGGTGTGGACACCGGGTTCATCGTCCACAACGAGCGGACGTACCCCACGCTGCTGCGGCTGTTTGCCGAGCTGGGGGTGGAAACCCAGGACTCCGAAATGAGCATGTCCATCCGCTGCGACGGCTGCGGGCTGGAATACGCCGGTGCCCGCGGCGGTGCCCGCGGCATCATCGCCCGCCCGTCCAGCCTGCTGCGGGGCCGCTACCTGCTGATGCTGCTGGAGGTCACCCGCTTCTACCGCAAGGCCAGGGCGCTGCTGAACACCGCCCCGGTCGCCTCGGTCAGCCCGGACGAGGCAGTTCCCGAACTGACCCTGGGGCAGTTCCTCGAGCGTGAAAACTTCAGCCCCTACTTCGTTTCCCACTTCATGACCCCGGTGGTCAGCGCCGTATGGTCATGCGACCCCACCACCGCTTTGGCCTATCCGGCCCGCTATCTCTTCACGTTCCTTGGGCACCACGGGTTGCTGGGCGTCAAGGGCTCCCCCCAGTGGCGCACGGTTACGGGAGGCTCGGCGCGGTACGTGGAGAAGCTGGCGGCCACCTTGCCGGATGTCCGGCTCAACTCGCCCGTGTCCGCCGTCCGGCGGCACGCGCTGGGCATCGAAGTGGTGACGGAAGCCGGCGTCGAGGATTTCGAGGCCGTTGTCATCGCAACCCACCCGGCGCAGGCGCTCGGGTTCCTGGCCGACGCCACCCCTGATGAAAAGGAAGCGCTGGGCGGGATGCCGTATTCGGTGAACCACACAGTGTTCCACCGGGACCCTGCTGTCCTGCCGTCCGCCGACAACGCCAGGGCATCCTGGAATTACCGGCTTCCGTCCTGCGAAGCCCGGCCGGACAAGGTCCTGGTCAGCTACGACCTCACCCGCCTGCAGCGGCTGACTCCCTTGGACGGCAAGCCGTATCTGGTGAGCCTGGGGGAGTCCGAACTCATCGCCGATGACGCCGTCCTGGAACGGATGGTCTACGAGCACCCGCAGTACACTCCGGAATCGGTGCAGGCACAGCAGGCAATCGCGGCACTCAGCGACAACCGCATTGCCTATGCCGGCGCGTACCTCGGCTGGGGTTTCCACGAGGATGGCGCACTGTCCGGCGTCCGGGCCGCTGAATCGCTGGGACGCTCCTGGCCTATTGCCCTGCCTGCTGATCCGTTTGAATCCCTGGACGGCGGGGAGCGGGAGCTTCTTCCCGCAGCGGAACCCGCATGAGCGCAGCGATCTACCGCATCTCGATCTCCCACGTGCGGCACACCCCCTTGAAGAACTCGTTCACCTACCGCAGCTACAGCTGGTTCGTGGACGTTGACAACCTTCCGCGGCTTCCGCTGCTGATGCGGCCTTTGGCCGTGTTCCGGTCCGGCGACCATCTGGGCGATCCGGACGCCACCATCCGCAGCAACGTGGAGCGGTACCTGCGTACGCAGGGGATAGAGCCCGACGGCGGCCCTATCCACATGCTGACCAGCGCCAGGGTCTTCGGCTATGTTTTCAACCCGCTGACGCTCTTCTGGTGCTACCGCTCCAACGGAGAGCTTGAGTGCGTGGTCGCCGAAGTCCACAACACGTACGGTGAGCGGCATTGCTACCTGCTCAGGACAGACATCTCCGGGCGTGCCTCGGTGCCGAAGGCGTTCTACGTTTCACCGTTCAACGAGGTGGACGGGCAGTACCGGATGAAGCTGCCCCCGCCGGGGGAGCGGCTGTCCGTGTCCATCGTTCTGGAACGAGAAGGCCACCGGCCCTTCGTGGCCAGCGTGGACGGCAAACGACGGCCCGCCACCGTGCGGAACATCCTGGCGGCTGCGTTGACGGTCCCAGCCGCGCCGCTGTTGGTTTCCGCCCTCATCCGGGTACAGGGCATTACACTCTGGGCAAGACGCCTGCCCGTCGTCGCCAGACCACACCACCCCTCACAGGAGGCAGTTCAATGACAATGACGGACGACAACGAAACGGCTGCAGCTCCTCTCCGGGAAAAAGCCGCGCAGCAGGCTGAACGCAACGCCGTGAAGCCGGCGCCGGACCAGGGCATCACGCAACTGGCCGGAACATGGAACCCAAAGGGGGTGCCGGCGTCGCCCGCTTCCATCGACGCGGACCTGTGGCCGGGAGTGGCACAACCGCCGTCGGGAGCCAAGGCCGCGATCGCCGGGAAGGCCGCCGGGCTCCTTTTCAAGGGGGCAGTGAAGCGACTGCCCCTGCGGGTGGAATATCCGGACGGTGCTGTCCTGGGGACGGGCGGCCCGGATGCGCCAGTGATGGTGATGGTGCGGCCGGAGGCATTTGAAGCCCGGATTGGGGACAATGGCCTGATCGGGCTGGGGGAGTCCTTTATGGCCGGCGACTGGGAAGCCAGCGACCTGGCCGGTGTCCTCGAGGTGTTCGCCGCATCGGTGGACAGGCTGATTCCTGCCCCGCTGCAGAAACTCCGCACCCTCTACCTGCCGCGTACCCCGCGGCAGGAGCGTAACGCCGAACAGAACACACGGAGCAACATCTCCCGGCACTACGACCTCTCCAATGACCTGTTCTCCAACTTCCTCGACGCCACCATGAGCTACTCCTCAGCCCTGTTCCCGGCTGACGCGGGCTCCCTGGGCTCCGTGGGGTGGGACGCCCTGGCGGAAGCGCAGCGGGCAAAAATCGACAGGCTGCTGGATAAAGCCGGCGTGGGTGAGGGCACCCGGCTGCTGGAAATCGGCACCGGCTGGGGCGAACTGGCACTGCGGGCAGCAGCGCGCGGCGCCACTGTCTACAGCGTCACCCTCTCCAGCGAGCAGCAGGCGCTCGCGCAGGAGCGGATCGCGGCAGCCGGCTACGCGGACCGCGTGACGGTGGCCCTGCAGGACTACCGCGCGGTGGAAGGCGAGTACGACGCCGTGGTGTCCGTGGAGATGATCGAGGCCGTGGGCTACGAATACTGGCCCATCTATTTCCAGACTATCGACCGGGTCCTGGCGCCGGGCGGAAAGGTGGCTATCCAGGCGATCACCATGCCGCACGGCCGGATGCTGGCCACGCGGAACGCCTACACCTGGGTCCACAAGTACATCTTCCCCGGCGGCTTCCTGCCGTCCGTCCGGGCCATCGAGAGTGTGACCCAGCAGCACACCACCCTGCGCGTGCGGGAGCGGATGGGCATGGGGGACCACTATGCGGCCACCCTGCGGTTGTGGGAGGAGCGGTTCCTGGAGGGGTCCCGCGAGGTGGCGGAGCTCGGCTTCGATGCGGTGTTCCAGCGGATGTGGCTGTTCTACCTGTGCTACTCCCGGGCAGGCTTCCAGTCCGGCTACCTTGATGTGCAGCAGGTTGTGCTGGACCGCCGGGAGGTCCAGCTCTAGCAGCCCATGCCTATGGCGGGGTCCGGCACCTGGCCGCCGGCCGGCGTCGTGCGTTTGATCACCAGAAGGGGTTCCGAAGGTCACTTCGGAGCCCCTTTTTGGTGCCCTTGGCACTCCGCCGGTACTCCCCGCGGCAGGCGCGACACGCCGTCTTTTCCACGACACGCTGGGCGTTAATTGTGGCTAAGTACTCCACAGGATGTGGATTCCGTCCGCAAAAACAGCGGGATTCCGGACATTTTGAAGGCCTCGGCCTGTGGATTAAAAGTGCATTAAATGACATACTTGTAATACATCATCTTGGGGTTCCGAAGAGGCGTCTGCACTAGATGTAGTATCTACATACAGCTTGGGCGGGAACACCGGACGAGCAAGTTTTCCAGAAAAGGGGACAGGAACCATGACCGTAACGGTTTACACAAAGCCTGCTTGTGTTCAGTGCAACGCCACCTACCGGGCTCTCGACAAGAAGGGCATCGCGTACCAGAGCGTTGACATCTCCCAGGACGCCGAAGCCCTCGAGCGCCTGAAGGCACTGGGTTACATGCAGGCCCCCGTTGTGGTCACGGACCAGGACCACTGGTCAGGCTTCCGCCCGGACAAGATCGAGGAACTGGCACTCTCCGCAGTTTCCTCCGTGGCCTAAGGGGCCACACTTTTTCCTGCCGGCAAACGTCAACCAGCTGAGGTGACTCCCATGGCAGCACCAGCAGCAGAGCAATCGTACAAGGCACAGCACTTTCACGCGGCTCAGCGCGTGGATGCTGCGGAGCCGGTTTCCGCGGTTGTCACCGGCAGTCAGCTCATCTACTTTTCCTCGGCATCCGAGAACACCAGCCGCTTCGTCTCGAAGCTTGGCCGTGAGGTGGCCCGGATTCCGCTGCTCCCGAAGGACGCACCCCTCCTTGCCACCCGGCCCTATGTGCTGGTGGTGCCAACATATGGCGGCACCGGGGGAGAAGGATCCGTTCCAAAGCAGGTCATCCGGTTCCTGAACAACCCGCAGAACAGGCAGCTGCTCCGCGGCGTGATCGGGGCCGGCAACACAAACTTCGGGGACAACTACTGCATGGCGGGGGACATCATCGCCGCCAAGTGCGGAGTACCGCACCTCTACCGCTTCGAATTAATGGGCACGCCAGACGACGTGACCCGTGTAAACAATGGATTGGACACGTTTTGGACACGACTGTCGCAGACACAGAAGTAACCAGGGCCCAGAAGCCTGAGATGCCTGCCGCCTACAAGGGCCTGGGCTATCACGAGCTGAACGCGATGCTGAACCTGTACGGTCCCAGCGGCGAAATCCAGTTCGAGGCTGACCGCGAGGCCGCCCACCAGTACTTCCTGCAGCACGTGAACAACAACACCGTGTTCTTCCATGACCTGGAAGAGAAGCTCGAATACCTGGTCAAGAATGACTACTACGAGCGCGAAACCCTCGACCAGTACACGATGAACTTCATCCGTGACCTGTTCAACCGCGCCTACAAAAAGAAGTTCCGCTTCGAGACGTTCCTGGGCGCGTTCAAGTTCTACACGTCCTACACGCTGAAGACGTTCGACGGCAAGCGTTTCCTGGAGCGTTACGAGGACCGCGTGTGCATGGTTGCCCTGCACCTGGCCCGCGGCAACGAGCAGCTCGCCTTGCAGATGGTGGACGAGATCATCGAGGGCCGCTTCCAGCCGGCCACTCCCACCTTCCTGAACGCCGGCAAGAAGCAGCGCGGCGAGCTGGTGTCCTGCTTCCTGCTGCGCATCGAAGACAACATGGAGTCGATCGGCCGCTCCATCAACTCCGCCCTGCAGCTGTCCAAGCGCGGCGGCGGCGTGGCCTTCGCGCTGACCAACATCCGCGAAGTCGGCGCCCCGATCAAGCAGATCGAGAACCAGTCCTCCGGCGTCATCCCCGTGATGAAGCTCCTCGAAGACAGCTTCTCCTACGCCAACCAGCTCGGTGCCCGCCAGGGTGCCGGTGCCGTGTACCTGCACGCGCACCACCCGGACATCTACCGGTTCCTGGACACCAAGCGGGAGAACGCGGACGAGAAAATCCGCATCAAGACCCTCTCCCTTGGCGTGGTCATCCCGGACATCACGTTCGAGCTGGCCAAGAAGGACGAGGACATGTACCTGTTCTCGCCCTACGACGTGGAGCGCGTCTACGGGATGCCGTTCTCCGACGTCTCGGTCACCGAGAAGTACTACGAGATGGTGGACGATTCCCGGATCAAGAAGACCAAGATCAAGGCCCGCGAGTTCTTCCAGACCCTCGCCGAGATCCAGTTCGAATCCGGCTACCCGTACATCATGTTCGAGGACACGGTGAACCGGGCCAACCCGATCGACGGCAAGATCATCATGTCCAACCTGTGCTCGGAGATCCTCCAGGTTTCCCAGCCCACCACGTACAACGATGACCTGTCCTACGCTGACACCGGCAAGGACATCTCCTGCAACCTGGGCTCGCTGAACATCGCCAAGACCATGGACTCGCCGGACTTCGGCCTGACCATCGAGACGGCCATCCGCTCGCTCTCGGCTGTCTCGGACATGTCCAACATCACCTCTGTGCCGTCCATCGCCAAGGGCAACGACCAGAGCCACGCCATCGGCCTGGGCCAGATGAACCTCCACGGCTACCTGGCCCGCGAGCGGGTCCACTACGGTTCCGAAGAGGGCCTGGACTTCACCAACATCTACTTCTACTCGGTGGTGTACCACGCCGTCCGCGCGTCCAACCTGCTGTCCATCGAGACGGGCCAAACCTTCGGCGGCTTCGAGAAGTCCAAGTACGCCTCGGGCGAGTTCTTCGACAAGTACACGGAGCAGGAGTGGGTGCCGCAGACCGAGAAGGTCCGCGAGCTGTTCAAGAACGTGCACATCCCCACGCAGGCTGACTGGCTGGCGCTGAAGGCCTCCGTCATGGAGCACGGCATCTACAACCAGAACCTGCAGGCTGTGCCGCCCACCGGCTCGATCTCCTACATCAACAACTCCACCTCCTCGATCCACCCGGTGGCGTCCAAGATCGAGATCCGCAAGGAAGGCAAGATCGGCCGCGTCTACTACCCGGCGCCGTACCTGACGAACGACAACCTGGAGTACTACCAGGACGCGTACGAGATCGGCTACGAGAAGGTCATCGACACCTACGCCGCGGCCACCCAGCACGTGGACCAGGGCCTGTCGCTGACGCTGTTCTTCAAGGACACCGCTACCACCCGTGACATCAACAAGGCCCAGATCTACGCCTGGAAAAAGGGCATCAAGACCATCTACTACATCCGTCTCCGCCAGCTCGCGCTGGAAGGGACTGAGGTGGAGGGTTGCGTCAGCTGCATGCTGTAGTTGTAGCTTCAACTAACTCGTGAAGTACGACGGCGGGCGCCCGCCCGCCGTCGTACGCTTTAACTTAGAGAAACCCACCCAACGTTTAGGGGATGACATGACCGAGAAGGTCAAGCTGCTGAGCCACGTCGAGGCCATTAACTGGAACCGCATCCAGGACGACAAGGACGTGGAGGTCTGGAACCGGCTTGTCAACAACTTCTGGCTGCCGGAGAAGGTGCCGCTGTCCAATGACGTCCAGTCATGGAACACCCTCACGCCCGCTGAGCAGCAGCTCACCATGCGCGTGTTCACTGGACTGACTCTGCTGGACACCATCCAGGGCACGGTCGGCGCTGTCTCCCTGATCCCGGATGCGCTCACCCCGCATGAAGAGGCTGTGTACACCAACATTGCCTTTATGGAGTCCGTGCACGCCAAGAGCTATTCCTCCATCTTCTCCACGCTGGCCTCCACGAAGGAGATCGACGAGGCGTTCCGCTGGTCCACTGAGAACTCGAACCTTCAGAAGAAGGCCCAGATCGTCATGGACTACTACCAGGGCGACGACCCCCTGAAGCGTAAGGTGGCTTCCACGCTGCTGGAGAGCTTCCTGTTCTACTCGGGCTTCTACCTGCCCATGTACTGGTCTTCACGCGCCAAGCTCACGAACACCGCTGACCTGATCCGCCTGATCATCCGCGACGAAGCTGTGCACGGCTACTACATCGGCTACAAGTTCCAGAAGGGCCTGGAAGGCCTGTCCGAGGAACGCAAGCAGGAGATCAAGGACTACACGTTCGAGCTGCTGTTCGAGCTGTACGAAAACGAAGTCCAGTACACGCACGACCTTTACGACGGCGTTGGCCTGGCCGAGGACGTCAAGAAGTTCCTGCACTACAACGCCAACAAGGCCCTGATGAACCTTGGCTACGAGGCGATGTTCCCGTCCTCCGTTACCGACGTGAACCCGGCCATCCTGTCCGCACTCTCGCCGAACGCTGACGAGAACCATGACTTCTTCTCGGGGTCCGGATCTTCCTACGTGATCGGCAAGGCAGTTAACACCGAAGACGAGGACTGGGACTTCTAAGTCACTCAAGATGCAGAACGGCATTCGTCGATTTGAGCCGCACGTCGAAGGCCGCGGATCCGCCGGGTACTGTACTGGTGGCTCGGTGACCCGGATATCGCAGGCAGGCTGAAGTTCCGCCGGTGAGGTACTGGATGAGGCGCTTTAGCCGCCGGGAGTTCTGTGGGATCGGGCTCATCGTAGTGGCGGCACCCTGTATTTGGGCGTACGAGGCCATCCATGAGGCGTACTGGGCTGCTGCGCGCGAGGGCATGCTCCTCTACGTCGGCATTCCAGCGGACTCGATCGCCAACTGGTTCCTGATCGCGGCGCTCCTGTCCGGGGCTGTGGGGCTGCTGCTGCTGCTCCCGGCAGTGATAAGCCGCATTCCCCGGAAGGTGCCGCGGCGGATCGTCGCGTGGACCGCCGTGGTGGCAGCCGCGGCCGCCGTGCCGTGCATCGGCCTGATGTTCATCTTTGCCGCACTAGGCGCATTCGGCATTGGCGACACCGTGAAGGTCAGCACCGCGGGCGGGCAGTCAGTACTCGTCGCTCAGGACGGGTTCGACGGCGACAGCGTCGTCATCTACACAAGACACGACGAGTACCACTACAAGCGGGTCCGCGACGCCCCCGAGATTTCCGGGTGGCCTCGCGTCAAAGACCAGAACTGCCGACTGGACAGCGCAGACGGGGAACTGCAGCTTTTGTGCGGGGCGAAGAGGGTGGCCATTGGCCAGTAGGTGCCACACCTTAGGGAACCGCAACGCTGCGCATGGAGTCGTAGCAGTCGGCGATCAGCGCCTTAACAAGTTGGCCAGCCAGCTCTTCTTCGACTTCTCAACTGTGGAGACAGCATCCGTTGGGGCCTCTTTGTCGTCGTTGGGTTCTTCGTCGAACTTTCCAACGACTGCGAGGTCGACGTGGATGCCCGTTAAGTTGCCTTCGGCATCCTTGGTTTGAAGGAGCCAGTAGAAGCCATCACCCCAGCCGGAGTGTGACAGCACGATATTCTCACCGTTCGATGCCAAGGGCATGACTATGTTTGCAGTGCCGGCGGGGTGGGGTCCGTCAGCGTCCATACGGCTGAACCAGGAGTCGGCTTCATCCGAATCGAACACCCCCTCGTACCAGGTTGTCGCGTCGGGCATGCAGCGCTTCACGGCTTTTGCATCGACAAAGGCTACGGTCCCGGCGTCCACTCCCACGGTGAAGTAGTGACCCGGAGGAGGCGGACCGTCTGGGCCTGGCACCGCTTCCACGGTGACCGAATCCGCTTCAGAGAGCACCAGCGAAAGGTATGCCTCGCGCAGGTGTGACCCGTCTTGTTCCTCGGAGACGTCTGCGACCGTGACGCGGACGGGAAAGTCACCTGGCGGAACCTGCACAACCAGCGGGTATTCGAGGGACACGAAGGGATCACAAGCGCCAACGTTGCCCGATGGCACGCGTAGGTTTCCCAAATCGTGAACGGTGAGTTTTGCTGGTGCTCCCGAGCCAAGGGGTGCGGGTCCCGTCTGAAGGGCGTAAAAATCGGCTATGTCCATGCTGTCATCCTCGTGGCTCATCAGCAGGACAGCAGCGTGACGCGCGGGGGACTGCCCACATCCTCGAGACTCAACCACTCGGGCGTGCACTGGAGGGGAGCGGTCCATAAGAGTACCCATTCCGGTAGACACGCTGCTGTGCAACACTTCGTGGCATGAACGATCCCAGAAGCCGGATTCTGCCACTCCTTCGTCAGGGCGAAAGGCTTCTGTGGGTGGGTCAACCGGACCCAAAGGTTCGTTTCACCGGTGCGGATGCCTTACTGGTGGCGGAAGCTACGCACCGTTTACGGGCTCACCGATCGCAGGGCAATTGTCTGCACAGGAGAGCGTTCCGTTTCCGATTCGCCTGTGAGCGGCATGCCGACCAAGGTAGATCGGTCCAAAGACGGACGCCATGTCAGCCTGACTTTCGGGGCTCAGGGCGTGGCCGGACTTTTCGGCACGGGAATGGGAATGTACCAAAACACAGGGATGGACTTCTTCAGCCCGGGACTCGGGCAAACCGTGGCCTTCTACGACGTCCTGGACACTGAGGGGCTGCTCTATGCCTTGGACCAGGCCACAGTCGGCTGAGATCGACCGGCGAGCCCGAACCATTGCCTGGATCCTGCTCGTCCTCGCCTCGATGATCCTGATCGGCTACGGGATATGGCACGCCGGCTGGCACATGTGGCTCCCGGCTCCAGCAGAGCAGGAAGAGGTCTGGATCGCTAACCGCTACATCTTCGCCGGCTGCACGATGTCCCTCGCGGCCGCCGTCTGGTCCGGCGCACGGGACGCCCGCGTCTGGGTGACAGTCTGCGTGGGGCTGCCAGGGCTTCTCGTGGGCGGGGCGACCTTGGATTCCCCGTACGACCTGAAGCGATACCTCGCCGTTGTCGTGGCGTTCCCGCTCGCCTTGGCCGGGGTCGTCGAGGTCATCAGGGTACGGGACCGACGGCAGAGGGGACTGTAGAGCAGAGGGATCAGCCGTGTACTTTCCTGATTCTTAGCCGGCGCCGATGTCTCGGGACCTTGCCGGTTACTGCACCTTCGGCGCGCCATGGTCTGTAAGAGAGGCTGCTGACGGGTTCGGCCGTAGGTGGAGCGGAAGCGACGAGCGATGACCCACGCCGGCGGCGGCGCAACCGTAAGAGCACGAATACCGTCAAGCAGATCCAGGCGGTGGCAACACAGAAGATCAGGATCAACGCTGCGGTCGTGCTCATGGCTCAGTGTAGGTCTGTAGCGAGGCGTCGGTTCCTCCATTCGCCCAAAGGGTTACGGACACGTGATTGCATCGATACAGCCGTTACCGGTTCATGATCTTCTGGCCACTGGTAACGCTCAGGCCGCGGAGCAGGACGCCCCGGGATCTGTGCTCCAAAGCGCGGCCTTCTCGTTCTGTTTGGGTCATGGTTGAGCACCGCCGGCAGCGATGTGACAAGGTCAGCGGCACCGAACCGACGACTTGTGCCCGGACGAGTTCGAGGCTTGCCTTGGGCCGTAATCAGCGCTTGGATCGCAGCATGACTGCACCCGGAAGCGGCCCAATAGCGACAGGCGGTAGGAACCCGATTCTGGCCGTCCGATATGCCGTACACATAGGATGCAAATTCCACCGATAGAAAGACCCCCGTGAAGCAGAGTATTTACGCCCGCGTCGCCCAGTTGGCAAAGGCCAACATCAACGCCCTCCTGGGTTCCAGCGAAGACCCGCAGAAGATGCTGGACCAGATGGTCCGCGACTACTCGGAAAACATCCGTGAAGCCGAGGCGGCAGTCGCGCAGACTATCGGAAACCTCCGGATGGCCGAGGACGACCACGCCCGCGCCGTGAACGATGCCAATACCTGGGGCAACAAGGCCATCGCCGCCTCCCGCAAGGCGGACGAGTTCCGCGCCGCCGGGAACAGTGTGGACGCGGACAAGTTCGACGCCCTGGCCAAGGTCGCCCTTCAGCGGCAGATGACCGCCGAATCCACCGCCAAGGCAAGGGAACCGGCCCTGGCCACCCAGAACCAGGTCGTCGACAAGCTCAAGAGCGGCCTGGACCAGATGAAGGGCAAGCTGCACGAGCTGACCGCCAAGCGCAACGAGCTGGTCAACCGCTCCCGAGTCGCCGCCGCCCAGTCTCAGGTCAACGATGCGCTCAAGTCCCTGGACGCCGGAGATCCGACCTCAGCCATCGGCCGGTACGAGCAGAACATCCGCCGCCAGGAAGCCACGGTCCGCGGCCAGCAGGAACTCGCCGCCTCATCCCTGGAAGCCCAGTTCGCCTCCCTGGAAGACCTCGGCGAGCAGACCGAAGTGGAAGCACGCCTCGCCGCCCTCAAGTCCATTGACCGGAAGGCGATCGACTACTAGGACGTACATCCGCATGAAGGCCCTGGACCTCATTGATCTGGGGCCCTTCGCGCTTCAAAAGGGCCGGGCGCCTACGCTGGCTCGCGTCATTTTGCGGCTTGCCGGCGAGGAAAGACCCAGCTGCCGGCCCACAGCAGGACGACGAGGAGCAGGGTTTCGGTGCCGTTGAGAACCAGGCCGAACGCTGCCAAGATGTACGGGAGCACAAAGACGAGGAAGACCGTCCCGACGACGGTCACGAGCCAGCCAGGTGCGCTCATGCTCCGTCTCCGCTGCTGTTGACCCCAACCCCGGCCTGCTGCCGGCGTTCGTCCGCCTGGAGGATGCCGTCACGGACGGCGGCGCGGATGACGCCGTAGAGGACGTAGAAGAAGACCGCCGCGAAGACCACGGTCAGAACCAATATGTCGAGAACCATCATCCCTGCCCGCCCTGCACGGGCCAATACTTCTGGGCGCCCGCTGCGGCCTCCCGAAGCTGGCCGCCGTCGATGGCGATGGAGGTCTCGGGCATTCCAAGCTCTTCCCATTGGGCTACCAGACGGAGGTCCCCGGCCGGGGGCAACGGCCAAAGCCATACGCTGCCCTTGCCGGCCATTTCGTCGTCGCCTCCATTGCCACCGTTTCCTTGAAGGATGAGGACGGGCGGGTCGGGCTGCTTGGCGGTTCCCGGCGGATAGCGGCGGTGCAGAGTTGAGTCGGCCCGGGCCTTGGTCCCGTCGGCCAGTTGGACACCGAGGAGAAGGGCTGCGAAGGGGCGTCGTTCTATGGCCTGCATGCTGTGCGGGTGACCGAAGAACGCCGCAGTCAGCTGAGCCCAGGCTTTATCGTCTTCGTTACCCCGCCGGAGTGTCCACGTCAGATCGAAGGAGCAACCGGTCGAGTACACCTTCGCGAGTTCTACGGCCATGATGAATGTCGGGCTGCGGTGCAGGAACTGACCGATATGAACCACTGCAGGCAGTTCATGGGCCGGCGCACCAGCCCAGGCCGGGGGAACGTACCTGAAGGTCCTGCCGCGGCGCGGTTCCTCGGGCACGGGCAGGTCTTGGAAGAAGGTCATCGGACTCCTCTTCGCGCTGACTGCGACCGACCAGCGGAACGGCGGCACGCCGATATGGATCCCCCAATCCGTCCTGACCCCACTCAGTCTAGCCATGCATGCCTGAGTTGGACGTCTCCGGCTATCGTGAGGGAATGACACCGGGGATACGTCGATCAAGTGTGGCCTTTCTGCTTCTGGCGGCTACGACGTTGACGGGGTGCGGCGCTGCCTCCTGCGACACAGCGATGAGGTTTAGCACTCTGGCATTGGATTTTTCGGTGATCCCAAACTCGGGCAATCTCGACTTTGTGGTGGAGTGCCTGGATCGTGAAGACCAGAATGCCTGCACGCAATTTGGTGCCGGGAAACGCTACGACGCGGCGACGGAGAGCTCGGTGTACATGTGGATAGGGGTCCGGGCCGTCCGCGTGACCCTATACGACAAGGCGACCCAGGCCGTCGTGGCCGAGAGAACGTTGGACCCGATCTCGTGGGACCCCCCAACGAAGGATGGACCCTGCGGGCCGCCGCAGGCGAAGGCGGAGTGGAAGCTGAGGGTCCGCCAATGTTCCCGGAAGACACACCCACCAGCTTCCCGCGACTGTCAGCGCCCAGGAGCACCATGGAGCTATGACGGCTCCAACTGTTGAGGCGGCGATCCACGAACTGATGGATCTCGCCTGGAATCTTGTCTACGATCTGCTCGGGCAGCGGGGCCTGCTCGGTGACGGGTTGTTCGTCGAGGAGTTCACCGGGATCCATTCCTGGGTGGAAGACCTCACCCGCTACACCGTCGTCCACTCCAGAGAGGTGGCAGTCCTGTTCGTGGATACCCGGCCGGTGGACGCCATCGACTTCCACCACCACCTGCTGGGCGTTGACGACCCGAAGAGCGTCTTCACGCTTCCGACCCGTCGGTATTGAGGACGAGGGGCAAGGGGGTCCTGCAAGGATGGCGGCTGACCGCCCGCCCCGCGGCGTCGGCCTGATTCAGGACTAGGAATAGGAACCCCAGTCGGGGCGTGCGGGCCGGTCTCCGTCCGCGAGGTGTCCGGACCATCGGGAGCTGTGGGAATCGTACTTGCCGCAGTGTACGCACACGCGCCGGAAACTCCCGGTTTCGTCGGCTTCCGCCGCCCAATGGTGCCCTAAGTTCAACTTGCAGAGAATAGTTCTCAGCACGGTTCTGTCCCCTCGGGGAATGCCCGTTCAGCCGATCGGATGGCCCTCCCTGCAGGTGCTTTCACCGGGCAGGATGTCGTGGCCCTGGAGACAGGTCGCGTCAGGGGGCACAGGAGTGTCGTGGGCGATGAAGAAGAGACTACTCTTGCCGTGGCTGATGGCGGCGTCTTCCCGCTGGAGCCAGGAAGGCCTGTGTCCTTCCGGCTTTTTCTCCCCGCCGGCGGTATGCGGGGAGTGGTGGAATGGATTTTTGACCACGGAAACCGCGACCTTTCCAGAGGGTGTCGGTCTGCGGATTTGCGGCAGTTCGACGCCACTATCTTAGGCCTGCGTATCTCCTTTTGCCATGGTCACTCGGCGGCTCGCGCCTGCCTGTCCCTCTAAGAAAATTGTCCCTGAGCAAGGCCTCTCCCATTAACGGCACTTAGTGTGTTCCGTAAGGTGTGGATGCCATCGTCGTTCGCATGACCTGCTGGGCGCTGACGACCCGAGAAGCTTCTTAAGGCTTCAGAAGTAGCCGCTGGACCCGAGCCGGACATGAAAAGGTGCCGCACGCCGATCATCGGCGTGCGGCACCTTATCGATCGTCACCAGGAGTGGGCGACGTCCACGATCAACCGGGAACCGGACCCTGGCCCGTCCAAAGTGAAGGCCCTGAAAGGCAGCCGGGCACGAATGCCCAAGCCGATGCTGGTGGAACCTTCGAGGCTATTCGCATAGACGACTTGCCGGAAGGTCTGGTAGCCGGCCACGTTGGACAGCTCGGCCTTTGCAGCCGGGTTGTAGGTGACGTTGCCGTTCTGGTTATAGGAGGGTGCGTTCACGACGATCTGCAGGCGTGCGTTGCCGTAGACCGGGATCGTGAAGCCGGTGCCGTCCTGGATGATCTCGGGGACGTACCGGACTGTGTAGCCCTTGGCGGGGCCGTTGAGGTCGACCACCATCCGGTCGAAGCAGGGTTGCTGCCCTGTCCGGACGTTGGTGACGGATGCTGAGCTCATCTCGGGCGCGGTCTTGTCCTGAGATCCCCATGCGAGCCCGCAATAGGAGGCTGCCGAGGCGGGCCCCGGAGCCAGAATGCCCAGCCCGACGGCCGCCAAAAGCGCCGTGAGCCAGAGTAGGAGTTTTTCATTGGGGTGCCATTCAGAGAGGTGGAGCGGGTGAATAGCTCAAGACTAGGGAGTGGCAAGCCCGGAAACGAGGCTTGTTGCAGCTTCGGGGTGTAACCGTAAGGAAGGCCGCGGCGTGGTCACGCGTCAGTAAATCCGGGGACTATTTGTCGTCCGTCTTAACCGTTTCGGGGCCGTATCTTGCACCCGGCCGTAATGCTGGTAACGGCGCCGGGACAGGGAGAAGTAACCCGAACGTGATTCCGGGCATGGCATGGGTAATTCGTTCCTACTCGTGGTTGAGCAGTCAGCCGGTAAGACATCCGCTGCCCCCAGAAAAGGCAGCGGATGTGGTGGCCCCGGGCAGGGACGGCCACCGCCGTGGGTCGGTACCATTAGTTGGGGGACCGGCCCACGGTCGTCCCCACGGAGGACACGCTCTCTGTCGCTCTGGGCGCAGAACCTCGTCATGCCACAGCCTTCCATCACGACCTCCTGGGCGCCGACGACCCGAAGAGCTTCTTCGCTGTTCCTGGGTAGGCACGAGCTGATCGAACCCTTACTGACTGGCTCTTTCCCGGGTGCTTCCGAAAGGCCATGATTAGCCTTATGGCCACGTCACGCGGCCAGCTAACAGACAGCTGGGCATGCCCCCGGAGAAGACATCATCATGATCCGAAAACTGCTTTGCGGATGGGGCATCGGCCATCACTGGCTGGCCCAAATGAACGACGGCGAGTTCGCCCTCCGCTGTATTCACTGCGGGCTGGAAGATCCCCACGCTGCCCGGCGGTCGGGGAGGTTTTCAGACATCGGCCACCCTGAAGACTCCCGCACCTACGACTAGTTTTAGCGCACGCAGGCGTCATGCTCACGGAACTGCTGTGCAAGCTCAATCTCCATCACCGCTGGCACGTCGAACACAACGACGACGGCGGCCTGTACAAACGCTGCCTGCTCTGCGGCAAGGACAGCGCCGACGGGGATGGGGCAGCCAACGACTGGGCTCTAAGGCGGTGGTGGTAGGTGACCACCCCGAGCGGTGTAGAGCATTGCGATTTGAATCGGAGGACGCCATGATCCAGGCCCTGCTGTGCAAGCTGAACATCCGGCACGAATGGCATGTCGAACACGCCGAAGACGGCAGTGTGTACAAGCGCTGCCGGCGGTGCGGCAAAGACGATGACGAACGAACCAGGGGAGGGGGAAACTTCGGTCATTGGGCGGGCGGGTAAAAGAGACAGTGCAGTTCGGGTCATCGCCCCGGCTGCCGTACCAAGACCTCCTGGGCGCCGACGACCCGAAAGGCTTCTTCAGCGTTCGCCAACAGTAGCAAGCGGAGAGATCATCGGCAGCCGTACCTTTAGTCGCCGAGGTCGAAGTCCAGGTCTAGGTCTTCGGGGGAGTGTAGCCCCCGCCACGTGGAGGTAATCCGGGCGCTTGGCAGGGCTGCCGCGGTCGGCATCCGGTCCACAGCCACAAACTGGTCCAAGTCGAGCCCGGTGAGTGCGGCGATGTCCCTAATGGGTACCTTCAAGGTCCGGAACGGCCCGAGCGGGGGAGCCTCGTCGATGGCACGGGGGAGGGGGATCTCCGGCAGGTCGTCCAGGGAGGGTGTCTGGTCCACAGCATAGCCGGTGGCCGCAAGCTCACCCTTGTGGCGGAAGGCGGCGACTTTGAAGAAGCGCAGCGGGATGTCCGCGCCCCGGTAGACCGGATCGGTGTCGCCGAAGACCGGTCCGGTGAACACGACGATCCGCCGGCTGTTGTCGGCGGCGTTCTTCTGCAGGTAGGACTCCAGCACCAGCCAGAGTTCCATGCCCTGGTTGAACTTGGCCGCCTGCGGGGCCGCGTTCGTGTAGTAGAAGGTGTCCTCGTTCGCCTGCTCGGCCTCGGCCCGGGTATTGCCCCAGACCGCGGAGCCGCGGCGGACCAGGTGTCCGCGGTCCAGGTCGTTGCGGGCATACACCCGTTCACCGGTCTGTTGCTCCTCCGGCAGGCGCGGATCCAGCCGCCACTGGATCCCGGCCCGGTCCAGGTCCATCAGCTTTTTCCCGTCCATGGCAAGGGCGGTCACCGCGGCGAGCCGCTTGCCCGGGCGCATGAGGACGGAGAAGTGCGTGTACGGGAGCAGGACGGTCTCAACGCCTGGCAGCGCGGGGATCGGGACCGGGACTCCGAGGAAGCCGGCGTCGTACCCCGCCCGGCCGGCCAAGTCCCGTGCGGTGGCGACCTGCGCCTCATGCGTCATCAGTTCATCTACGCCCGGACCCTAGCAGCCGCACATGACGGTGGGCTGAACGGCAGGGGCAGGGGCCAGGTTGTGCCCCGCTGTCACCGGGCAATGCCTGAGTGGGTGCCTTCCGTTAGCCCGCGCGCGGACCAATCCCGCCCGCGGGCGGAATCGCCTATCGGATCAGCTGGTCACTTGTCGGACTTGAACACGATCGAGTCGAAGACGACGCGTGCCTCTCTCGTCAGTTCAGGATTGATTGATTCGGCGATATTGCCCACCGCGACGACAGCGCGCTGGCCGTTGAGGTCGACCACCCGGTAGGTTTCGCGTTGGCCCCGAGTCGAGTACCCGTGTGTGCAGGTAAATCTATTTTCTGAGTGGATACATAACCTGTCGGCGTCGCAGGCGTTGATGTCCACGTCGCCCTCGACCGAGTGGTCGAACTCGAAGCCGGAGTCATTGCCGACCATGACCTTGGTGGGAGGGGTACTTGCCGTTGACGCCTGCGCCGCCATGGCCTTGATGAAGGCCTCGGCCGACGGACCGACATCGGCAAGAGCGCCCATCCACTTGCATACGTCCATCGACACATAGTTGGCAGGCCAAAGAGTTATGTAGACGGCCCATTCAGCCGGGTGATCCGGGTCGTCCTTGCCCAGGCTTTTGCTGTCAAGAGCAAACCAGCCGTCTGGGACGGTGATCTCGAAAGGTTCCGTGTAGCCGGCGACGGGGACAAGGTATGTGCCGGCGTCGATGTCGCCACTCTTCGGCAGCGGTCGGACCATGCGAGTGTCGCCACTCTCCGGCAGCGGTGAGACGGTGCGAGCCTCCGTAGTGGGAGAACTGGCGGAGGGGAGGGCGACGTCGTTGGATTCATACTCGCACCCGCCGAGACATGAAATCAGTGCGATAGCCATCAGGGGCATGAGATGGCGCGAACGCTGAGCGGCATTTTCGAGGGGTGTCGAGCTCATCGATCCACCAAGCCGCTACAGGGGTACTGTGAGGCCTCGCAGCCGGGTGGCCCCGCGGGCGGCCCGAGATGGGATGCCGTCGCCTCAAGTCTCCTCCGGCACAGAAGCCGTGACAACGTAAGAGTTGTACCTAGATCACGCCCAGCGCACAACTCGGGCAAGGAAACCGACGATACTGGGCCCCTCTGCTCGACGACTACAAGCGGTCAGGAAAGGACCACGGCCTCCGTGTGGGTACGCAAGAATACCGGCAGTGTCTGCCATATTGGTGCCAGCAAGTTCGGGCAACCGGAAGGGGAATCAAGCGGGCGCATGGGGCTATTTGCCGTTTGAGAATGATGACGCGCTGGACTGGCTGGACGAACTCGAAGCCGGCGGTGTGGACGTTATCCGTGGGGCGCTGGCCAAAACTAACGGCGGCTACGTCGGAGCACAAGAGGACAGCATCGCCATTGTGGCCGCCGACATCACCGCAGCCTGCCAGGGCAACCCGTCCGGGGACCTGCCCGAGCATGTCGCCGACTGGGTGGCCGCGCACGGGGCCGAGCTCACCCCCGAAGACGTGGAGCTGGCGTTGGAAGCGGTAGGACGCGTGGCCGGGGAGAAGTCCGAGCTGGCCGAGCTGTGGGACGACGCCGACGAGCCCGAATGGCGAGAATCCCTCGACGACCTGTCGGAGAGGCTGCGCGCGGCCCTGCGGTAACGTGCGGCGCCTGCCGTCAGCCGATGTGTTGTTCCAGCTACTGACGATCAACTGCCATCCGGAAGGTTGAACCGGCAGCTATCTGCGGGTGGGTGTCCTTGCTGAGCATGAATACTGCGGGCAGTCCTGCGATCAGGGCGGGGATAATCAGGAGTGGACCGTAACCGGGAATGGCAACTGATGCGACCGCCGCACCTACAGTCGCTGCCAATGAAATGACCAGGGCGATGGCCAGGCCCCTGCGTTCATCGCGGGGGTTGAACAAACGGAAGCATCCAAGAGCGGCAGTCGCCACAGCAGAGGCGACGATGATGACCGAAACCACTCCCGCCCCTGGTCCCGGAACATCTTTGAGTCGGACGATAAGGGCGATCGGAATCACCAGCATCCAGCAACTGAGAAGTATCGCGACGAAGCAGCCGCCCAGCCGCCGTTTGGGCACCGCTTCCAGGACGTAGATTTGTTCTTCAGGAAGGTCCGCCTGATGAACATGGCGATGGGCTGCCGGCGGCGGTGGCTGCGATGGCCGGGCGGTATTTTCAAGCATTATTTCCCCCGAAATGTTGTTGCTTGGCGTCTCTCCACACTACTCGCGGTCTCTTATTCGCCTCTGGGCGCTGCGCTCGCGGCCTTGTCGCCAGCCGGGGACGACCTCGTCCAGCTGTTTCTCCTTGGCCGCGTCGAGTTTCCCCGCCCGCCGGGTGATCCGTTTGGGTATGTAGCCTGACGCCCAGGGTGCGTTCCGACTGGTCCTCGGTCTTATTGTGCCGGGCCCATTGGTTGTCGGCGGCCAGGTAGGTGGCCGCCTGGTCCAGGCGCTGCTTCCAGCGGGCCTCGTCGGCGTCCCGCTTCGTTGGGCTTCCGCCATCCGGGGACCTGGTCCAGGGCAGGGTAGGCAGGGGAGAGGCTTCCCTCGGATGCCTCCTTGCAGCGGCGTGGCAGCCAATTAGCCAACGCCGACTCGCGTGCAGACCGACCCCTTACGGGCAGCCGGTCCTCGGACGCGTAAAAGGCGAGGATGTCGTCAAGGTTCTGCTGGCCGGCAACGGTGAGCCGCGGCCCAGCAGGCGGCAGGGCCTCGCGATGTTCAGACCTCAGACCGGGCTCCAGTTTTGCGGCAATAGCCAGGTGTAGCGCACCACCGATGGAGCCACGCCAGCCCCGGCGGCGATCCTCGGAGCGCTGGTGCCCTTGCTGTACATCATGACCCACTCCGGGTGTGGTGCAGGGCGTTTGACCTGGGTCATGGGGTTTACGGGTTGTTCCTCGGTGGGGCAGCACGTTTCAGCTCGGTGATCCGCAGCCGAAGGAAGATGATGACCAACACCAGGGCGTACACCGCCAGGCCGGCCAGGACGATGCTGAGTGCCGCGGACAGAATGCCGAGGATGCCAAACGCGGGACTGAGACTAAACATTGCTACCCCCAAATAGTCGTTGCCCCTAGGCTACGCGGTCGGCAAGGGGCCCTGGCTATCTCTACTCCGCCCGCTCAACGGAGCCTTGGACCGCTGCACCCGGGACTGCGCTCCTGGCTTCGGCTGGGGGACGGCGCCGGGCTTTGACCAGAAGAATCAGCATGGTCAGGATCGTGACGGTCCAAGCCGTGGCGGCGAGGAACACCAGACCGATCGCCGCTAAGGGGTGCATGCCGAAAGCCTAGGACTGAAGGACCGTGAATCCTGGACGCAACTCCGCGGCCTCCTGGTTCTCTAACGACAGGAGGGTGTCCAGCCCTATACGTCCGGGGCGTTGTCTACAGCCCGGAGGCCCGATGTGCCACCGTCTTGACGTGTCTCGCAGCGCGGCGAGCTTCTGCCGGCTTAGTGAAACCGGCGGCGGAATGGGCCATGTAGTAGTCTACGGGCTGCACAGCCCTCCAGCCCCAGCCACCAGCCGGGTGCGGATAGATTTCGTACACCGCCCGAAGCGCGGATGACCGGAATGCGGCCGCCTCATCGCGCGCAAAGGCCAGGGAAACGTAATACCTGCCGGCCCAGGCCAGGAGTTCGTCATTGACTCCGTAAAGCCACCACGACGGTTGTCCACCCTCACCGATTTCTACTCGGAACGCCACCATTTCGGCTCCATCCTCATCACGGGTGGGAAGCTCCCGACCCGAGCCCGGCCGGGACTGACCGGCGCGTTGAGGCAATGATGGGGGGCCGGGTGCAAAGAGTGAATCCGAAAGTCCCCAAGAGTTGATCAAGAATTTCTTGACCGGGCAAATTCGAGTGACACGAAAAGGCACACCTATATTGCGGTGCGCCTTTCGAATGACTTGCGGTCAGGACCAGAAGTCAGATGCCTTGCCCGTGTCTTCCTGGAGTTCGAGGACTTCAGTTACCATTCCGTCAGCGAGGGTAAAGACGAGGGCGGATCGCTGGTCCAGGAACTTGCCGTCGCGCTCGGCATGGTTCGACTGGACACCGATCACATATCTGTCACCGGCGGACACGTCTTCCAGATCGACCTTGACGGTTCCGTTGGAGCGCGAACCCAGCTCGCCGAAATAGGCCAGGATTGCGTCCCTGCCCTGCTTCGCGCCTGACAGGGCGCCGCTGCCGCCAACGCGCCACACAGCGCCTTCGGTGAATAGTTCCCTGAGTGTGTCCATGTCGCCCGCGTTGAAAGCTTCATAGCCGCGCCGTACCAGTGCCACATCTTCCTGTGCGCCCATTTTGGGCACCTCCGTCTTCGTTGTCGGATTCCTGCGAGGTCAGAGTAGGCTCGAGCGGCCGGTTTGTCGATGGGCGCTTTAAAGTGCCGCGGGCAGTGCCGGATCAGCGGGCGTGGCCTCACAAAATGAGGGCACGAAAAAGGTGCGCCCCGTTCGCTGAGCGCACCCTTTCGTAAAACCATTCAGTCTTTGAAGGCGTCTTTGACCTTTTCCCCGGCCTGCTTCACGTCGCCTTTGGCCTGGTCCGTCTGGCCTTCAGCCTTCAGGCTGTCATCGCCCGTGGCGTTACCGGCCGCTTCCTTGCCCTTGCCGCCGGCCTTCTCGGCCGCGTTCTCAATCTTGTCGCCTAGTCCCATGGTGTTTCCTCCTCTGGTTGGCAGCCGTTCGCATTCGGCTACACCCATACTAAGCATGCTTAGGATTGACCGCGCAAGTCGGACGAGCCGACTTGCATTCGTCAGTTGATGTGCCCTGCCGCAGCGCAAGACGCTACGTCAGGTGTCGCTGGGCCGTCGACGGGCCGTTATCGGTGACCAAGCAGATGCCTTTTCCAAGTTAATCGCTTGTGATCCTTCAGGCAGCGGCAGGACATCCCTAGGGGCGAACTTTGTCCATGCCGGGTTTGCCGTGCTGGGATCCACGGTGGCAAGGAGTGCTCGGACTTCTTCTCCGCTGGTTGAGTCGGGGCCATGGCCAGCTTCCGGGGAGCTGATTTCCGAGATCTTCTCCCCGGCTTCCCGGAAGAGCGTACCGCGGACGAATCGTCCGGGACGCGGGGAACAGTGGGGACGCCGACAAGTTCGATACCCTCGCCTTGGTGGCCCTCGGCCGGCAGACAACCGCCGAATCCATCGCAAGGGCTCAGGCGCCCGTCCTGGTTCGCATAATCCGGTCATCGACAAGCTCAATGGCAGCAGTGACGTTACGCTGAGCCCGTGGAACGAGTGCTGTTGGATCAAGTGATCAGATCGACTCCGGACAGCTTAGTCTCATGGGGCGACGATGTGATCGCCACCCTTTCGACTCGCGGATCTTGGTAGGGAAGCGGCGTCGAGGAGACGGGATGCTCAACCGGTAACGCGTACTCCGCCGACTGCCCCTGTCCAGGGTGTGTCTCCGGGACTGGGCAGGGATAGGTGTGTCGAAACGTAGCCCTTTTGAAGCGTGATGACCTGGGACGTGGTTCCTGGGCAGTCCACTATGAGCTCGACGGGCCAGAGGGTGACCGTGGGATGCTCCTGCCGGATGAAGATGGTGGCTTTGGCGGCCCCGACGCAGGCGACAGTGACCGTGTACTGGCCGGCTGCCGGCACCTGTTCCCTCCCGCCGAAGCCCCTGGCGGGGCCGTCCATTGGACCTTTTTGGTAGAGCAGGACCGGCCCTGGCACGGCTTTCAAGAGCGCGTCCAGGTCCTGGTAGTTTCTGACCTCGTGCTGAAGGACCAGAGGATCAGCGGTTTGTGGAGAAGATCCGGTGGTCCATAACGGGTCGTTTGTGCTCGTGCCGTCGGCTGAGGCTGTCGAGGTGCTCGCCTGGTCCGGGTAGTCATAGGAGCATCCTGTCGTGCCGGCCATCGGTACCAGCAGGCACAGGGGAAAGGCCAGCCGGCGGATGCCTTTCATGTCCACACCTCCCATGTTCGCCACGCCCAGCGCTCAAAGCAACAGCCCTGCAGGACACACCCGCCCGCTACCCCAAACTGTCGGTGCCCGGGAGCACCATGGAGCTATGACGGCTCCAACTGTTGACGCGGCGATCCACGAACTGATGGATCTTGCCTGGAATCTTGTCTCGTGGACACCCGGCCCGTGGACGCCATCGCCTTCCACCACGACCTGTTGGGCGCCGACGATCCGAAGAGCTTCTTCACTCTGCGGGATGAACACCCAGACAGGATGCCGTGACCGGGACCCGAGGAAGCCGGCGTCGTACCGGCTCGGCCGGTCAGGTCTCGGGCGGTGGCAGCTGATGCCTCATGCGTCATAAGTTCACCATGCCCGGACCCTGCCAGCCGCATGACGATGGGCAGAACGCCTTGGACCGGGGCCCAATTGTGCCCGCTGTCACGGCGCGACGCCTGACGGGTCCCTTCCCTTAGCTGGGGGCTGAGCGTATCTTGAAGGTCTGCGCATCCCCTGCCGGACGGCGCCGACGGCTTCCTCATAATTTCCGGTTAAATGGGTCCACCCGTAACCGGCGATCCTTTTTTGTCCGGATCTCGCCTTACTAGACGGCAAAGAGGCCATTATGGGTATCCGGGATCTCAGCACCGATGGTGCCTTTTCGATCATCGAACCCCCGGCCGGCCGTCGCCAGGCGCTAATCGTCGCGATAATCGTTGCCGCGATGCTGGCATGGACCCTCGCTGCCTGCAACTCATCAAAGGACTTGGGCGCAGCTAACGTGTGGCCACTCACGGCTCCTGAAGCTTCGACTGGCGGCGTGACCCTCTCCATGCAAGGCGGCGCCCAATGGACAGGTGAGGGGTTGGTGGTTGAGGGCACTGGCTTCGCGAGCACTTCCGCTCCCGGTCCGGTCGCCACCGACTCAAACTTCACGGTCGGCGCGTGGGTACGCCCCAAGGGGCAACCCGGGCAGAACGTCACAGTGCTCACCCAAGCAGGGCAAACTGCCGGCGCGTTTTTCCTGGGCGTCAATGAAGGGTTCTGGTCCTTCTCGGTCAAGCCCAAGGATGGAAACGGGGACAACTTCGTCACCAACCGGGACCGGGCGACGCGGGTCGAGGTGACACCGGACCGCTGGGTACACCTTGCCGGCGTCTACGATACCGCGGCCGGAAAGGCCCGCTTCTATCTCAACGGGTTCCCCGTGAGCGAGCAAGGTATCGCCACCGACCCTTTGTTCGCATCGCAAGGGGCTTTGCTGTTCGGCAGGGGCCAGTCCCACGGAGAACCCGAAGGATTCTTCAAAGGAACCATTTACGACGTTCGAACTTGGCCCCGCGCTCTCGGCGCCGATGAGGTGACTGCCGCTGCAGGGGTCGCCGCCCCCAAAGGAGCCACGCTCGATCGCCCCGAGCAATCTGCACCCTTCATCTACCCCAATCCCCACGGTGGCATCTGCCTCGGCCCCCTGGAACCAGGCACAAAACATGAAACCACATCATTTGAACTGAAGCTGTCCTACACAGTCCCAAAGGGATGGTCCAACGAGGAAGACCTTCCCGGCCAAGTACTGCTGCTCCGCCCCAGCGATCCCCAGGAAGGAGATTGGGGCAGAAGCTACATTGGCGTGTATCAGAATGTTCGCGCCGCGGCGCAGTGCAGTGAAGAAGCGCAACCAGGAGTAGGTACCAGGGCCGCAGAACTTGCCGCCTGGTACCGCACCGTCCCAGGCCTTGAAATTGCAGCAGAGGCCCCCACCTCACTTGGCGGCTTGACGGGAATAGCCCTGGACTTCCGCGTCAGCGACGACTGGAAGAGCACATGCCCGCTCGGCGGTTTTTTCCACGCAGTTCCCCTTATGATCGGTGGCGGAGTTTCCGACTTCTACCACGCAGCCGGTGCCCCACTCGAAATACGCCTCATCCTTCTTGACTGGAGAGGCGGAAACGTTGCAGTAGAGGTGACCGCCCTCCGCGCACAGTGGAGTCTGAATGACTATCTCAGGGAAGCCGGAGCCGGGGAGGTCGTCGAGTCCTTCAAATTCGGGTCCTGACATCCCGGCTGAATAGAATCCAGGATTCGCGCGACGTGCCGTCCGCGCGCCCCTCAGGTTGAAATTATCCACAAGAGCGCCGAGGTTGCAGCGGCGGGGGAGCCATGGGCCAACGTGCGAAGCCTGTAGCCGTAGTGCCCTTAGAACAGTGGCCAAGGAACTGCGGGCATGTCACCGCTGGGAGCTGGAAACCGCCCTGCCGAGCGCAACCGGGCACAGCGTTTGGCGAGTGAGGCGATTTCCTCGGCGCTGAGCAAGTTCGCCAGGTTTCGCCCCAGCTCACCGTGCAGTCCTTCGATGACGCGATCGACGCCGTCGCATTCCTCGTCGGTCAATGTGGCTCCCAGCCACCCCCACAGCACCGTGCGCAGCTTGTGGTCTCGGTGAAAGGTCAGTCCATGGTCCACGCCGTGCCGGTGCCCGTCTTTCATGGCAAGGACGTGGTCGCCTTTGCGGTCAGCGTTATTGACGACGACGTCGAACACCGCCATGCGTCTGAGCGCTGGCGTGTCCTCATGTATGAGGGCGACCATCCGCCCCGTCTCATCCTCCCCCTCAAGGACCTGTTTCCACCCGATCTCCGGAACGTCATGCGCGGCAACGAGATCCACCGCGTTCTGGTCGGGGTCAGTGTCCTGCCACAGTTGCACCATTCCTTGGCCTAGGGGACCATCGCGGAGCCAGGTGCGAGGCACAACGTTCCAGCCGAGAACCTCAGAGACCAGGTAGGCGGCGACCTCCCGGTGGGCAAGGAAGCCGTCGGGAAAATCCCATAGTGGTTTTTCCCCGGCTATCGGCTTATAAACGACTGTGGTGTCGCCGATGCTGCCCACAAAGGTGGCATTCGACGCCGTCGTGATCCGCCCGGAGAGCGTGAGCTCGGCAGTCAGCAGCTCGGGCGCGGGCATCAGGCCTCGGGCAGGGTGCAGGCGTGCCCGTCCGCGTCCACGGGATAACCGCAGAGCGGGCAGGCGGGTCGGCCGGCGCCCACAACTTCACGCGTCCGCTTGGCGAAGGCGCGGGCGGTGCCAACCGGCATCCGCACCAGCAGCATTTCGGGCACTTCAATGCCGTTCTGATCAGGCGATTCGTCGTCATCATCAGCGTCGGTGAGCGGGTATGCCTCAATGACCACCTGCGCCGTCGTCGGGTCCCAGCCCAAGGTCATTGCACCGGTTCGGAACTGCTCCTCGACCGGCTCGAGCTGGTCATTGTCCACCAGTTCGATGGGAGTACCCTTGGGAACGCTGAAGGGGTTGCCCTCGAGGGTGCTGAGCTGATCGAGGATGCCGTCAACCTTCTCTGCGAGCTGGGCCGACTGCTGCTTCTCCAAGGCGATGCTCACAATTTGCTTACCTGTGCGTACCTGCAGGTAGAACGTGCGCGCCCCTGGTTCGCCGATTGTGCCGATGACGACCCGGTCAGGCCAGGCAAACTCATGAACTCGTGTGGGCATGTCAGTATTCTAGGCACATGAGGTTACGGCGCCGCTTGCCCTGCACCGCCGCCCACCGGTGCATCGCCGGAGCTGATGCCTTTGGACAGCCATGACAGATCGCCTGCATCGGTGTTTGTCGCATAGACGCTCGGCCGGACAGCACCATAGTGCACGATCGATACGGAGGCCGGGCCCACGTTGATGCGCTGGAAAAGGTCGAGGTGCATACCAAGCGCGTCGGCGAGGATTGATTTGATGATGTCACCGTGACTCACTGCCACCCACACGGCTCCTGGCCCATACTCGGCTTCGAAAGCCGCATCGTGGCGTCGGATTGCTGCTACCGACCGCGCCTGCATCGCCGCCATGGATTCACCGCCGGGAAATACGACGGCGGACGGCTGGGACTGCACTGCAGCCCACAGGTCTTCGGTCGCGAGATCACTGAGTAAGCGGCCCTGCCACTGGCCGTAATCGCACTCGGTGAGATCGGGATCGGACGGCGAATGAGGATTACCAGCCTGGCGGTCGAGGATGAGCCGGGCGGTCTGCTGGCAACGCTCGAGGGGGCTCGATACCACCCCGGCCAAAGGCACCAACGCGAGCCGGTCTCCGGTTAAAGCTGCCTGCTCGAGCCCGATCTGGTCCAAGCTGACGCCGGCCGCCCGACCAGCCAGCAGTCCAGCGGCGTTGGCTGTGGTGCGGCCGTGCCGCACGAGGATAACTGTCGCCATTCCTACAGCCTAACCAGCCTCCTTCACTGAATCCCGGCGTCGCGGTTGTTTACAGTTGCGCGGCTACCGGTGCAGGTGGTCCCGCCAGTCTGCCGGCACCTTGTCTGCGGGGGCAGGCGACGGTTGATCCAGGGGCCTGGACTGCGGATCCGGAAGCCGCGGACCGTGGAAAAACTTTTTGGTGGTGCGCTGGTAGAACCAGTTCTCGCCAGGTTCAAATGACCTCATGACGGCATGGCCGACGGTGCGCGCGTGGGCACTGGCATGCTGTGACGGTGACGAATCGCAGCATCCGATATGGCCGCATTGGGCGCAGCGGCGAAGATGAAGCCACCAACCTGGGCCGTCACCCTTAAGGCACTCCAGGCACCCTGTTCCACTGGGTATGGCAGTGAGGCTGATTCCCGGAATCGGGCGATCCTCCATCGGTCCTCTACTTTCATCGCTGCCGTTTTGCCAGGTCATCCGGCTTGCCCGCCCAGGGAGCCATTCTGGCAGAATCGTCGCGCCCTTGGAATGGCAGATTCGAGGTGACGAGGCGGGCGCGATACAACTCCGTCGACGGCCGGCAAAGGACGTTCCGCAGGCACCGGGCACCTCTTGTCCCCATCGTCCAATCGCGAGTATCGTGAGCGCCACCGAACCATTTTGATCCGGAAAGACGGCGGCCATGGACCACTCGGTTCCGATCATGCTGGTTGCCACCACAGACCCGAACTCCCGGCGGATTCTTGAAGACGAGTTACGTCGACGGTACGGTGCCGACTACGAGGTGGTGGCCTGCGCCGACTACGCCCACGGGCGGGCGGTGTTGGAGGGGCTCCGGCGATGGAACCGCCCGGTCGCCCTCATACTTGGGTGCTACGGACCTGCTGACCGTAGTGGACTCGAATTCCTGCGACGTGCCTATGGCTTTCACCCTGCCGCCAAGCGCGGTGTTGTGGTGACATGGGGTGACTTCGCCAGCGCCCCCACCGTTTTCCGGGCAATCGCCCAGGGTTACGCCGAATTGGTGATCATACGTCCCGAGCGATCGCGTGACGAAGAGTTCCACGGGGCAATTACTGACGCCCTCGACGACTGGCACCTGGCCCAGGGTGTCGGCTTCGAGGCAGTCCGGCTGATCGGGGAGGTAGGCGACCAACGGACTCACATGTTGCGCGACTCCTTGAGCCGAAACCACATCCCGGCGGTCTTCCACCCTGTGGGGTCTGAGACCGCGCAACGCACGTTGGAGAGCCTGGGCCTGCGCAGCCCCGTGCTGCCGGTTATGGTGCTGGAGTTCACCGCTCCACCAATTGTGCTCGAGAACCCCAGCAACGAGGAGATCGCTGAAGCGATGGGGGTGACGCGACCGCCGCCGGCGGACAGGATCTTCGATGTGGTGGTGGTGGGAGCCGGTCCCTCCGGTCTCGCGACTGCTGTTTATGCCTCCTCCGAGGGCCTCTCCACCATGGTGGTGGAGGGAGAAGCAGTGGGCGGACAGGCTGGCACCAGTTCACTGATCCGCAACTACCCTGGCTTCTCCCGAGGTGTGAGCGGCGCCCACTTGGCCTACCGCTCATTCCATCAGGCCTGGACTTTGGGGACGGACTTCCTGTTCCTGCGGAAGGTGGAGGGGCTTCGCGTGGACGGGGCACTCTACGCTGTGTCAATTTCCGATGGCAGCGTGGTGCGATGCCGCACCGTGGTGGTGGCCGCCGGCGTGGACTACCGCCGCCTCGGCATACCTCAACTCGAGGATCTGGTCGGCAGAGGCGTCTTCTACGGGGCCACAGTTTCCGAGGCGCCGTCCATGGCAGGAAAGCCCGTCTGTGTGGTGGGTGGCGGCAATTCGGCCGGACAGGCTGTTCTGCACCTTGCGAAGTACGCGAAGAAGGTGATGCTGCTGGTGCGGGGACCCACCCTGTCGGTCAGCATGTCGGAATACCTTATCTCCCAACTTGAGGCCACCCGGAACGTCGCGATCCGCTATCGCGCCGTGCTCGTGGGGGCCCGGCATCAGGACGGATTCCTTACCGCCGTGAAGGTTGCCGCATCCGAAGCCTCCGATGCAACCGCGAGCGAGGAGATAGAAGCGGCAGGTTTGTTTGTGCTGATCGGTTCGGTGCCGCGGACCTCCTGGCTGCCGGCCACTGTAGAGCGTGATCCGGCCGGTTTTCTGCGTACGGGCGCCCGGGATGTCAGTGACACCGGGTCCGTCCGGGCCGCCAGGCCACCACTGGCGCTGGAAACCAGTTTGCCCGGCGTTTTCGCTATCGGCGACGTGAGGTCCGGTTCGATCAAAAGGGTGGCTACGGCAGTCGGGGACGGCGCCACCGTGGTCTCGATGCTTCACGCCTACCTGGCCGAGAACCCCCTGCCTGCCTCGCCTCAAGCTCCTGGTGGGGAAACCGCACCCGAGGATCGGCCAGGTGATGTCCGCGTCAACTGAAGTCGCACCGTTGATTCCGCCGATGCGGTGGCTGCTGTACGTCGCTGCATTCCTGGTATTCCTTGCCGGGCTCGTGCTGTTCGTGTTTCCGCTGCAGACCAATGAATTCTTTGCGTGGACAGTCAATCCGCCCATGACTGCGGTCTTCCTCGGGGCTGCATACTGGGCGAGTGCAGGCCTGGAGGTGACCGGCGCCCGTTCGGAAAGTTGGGATTCAGCGAGGCTGGCGGTGTGGCCTGTGTTCATTTTCACGACATTGACCTTGGGAGTCACCCTGGTCCATATCGATCGCTTCCACCTTTCGCCAGATACTGCCCCCACTGCCCAAATAGCCACTTGGGCATGGCTGGCAATATATGCGGTGGTGCCAGTGGCGATGCTCGCCATCAGCAGAATGCAGCTCAGATCGCGGCCTCCTGCCCCCGTGTCCGGAACAGCGGGAAGGCCAGTGTTGCCGCCTGTCCTCCGGCTGCTCCTGGCAGGAATCGCCGGGGTGCTGCTGTTGTATGGCCTGGCGCTGCTGGCAGCACCGATTCCAGCCGCGGCGTGGTGGCCTTGGCCTCTGACCGAGCTCACAGGGAGGGCGATCGGAGCGTGGCTGGTCGGCCTGGGGTGGGCGGCCGCGCAGGGTCAGTTCAGCCGCGACCTCCGCACAGCCCGCCCGGTGGCCCTGACCTCCGTAGCCTTCGTCATTCTGCAGGCAATCGCCCTGCTGCGGTACGGCGGCACCTTGACATGGCCGAGCCCACCGGCGATCGGCTTCGTAACCGTACTGCTTGCCATCGGAGTGGCCGGCGGGTGGGCGCTCGCACTGTCGCTCGCACCGGCCGCCCGGGCAGGAATAAACTGAGCCACCTCATGCTCGTGCAGGGGTGCCCCGGCAAAGGCCCGCATGGGCGGCGGGGTACCGCAAGGCCTGCGAGACACGTTTGGGGGTCTTGCACATTCGCATGCAGGACCCCCGGTCGCCCCGATTGCTGGTTCGCTAGGAGCTGCCGTGGAGGAACCGCTCCAGGTAGTCCTCCCCGGGGGAGCATCTGGTGTAGATAAAGTCCGGCGGATCGCCGGGTGATGATCGTGAAGGCCATGCGCCTTTCCGAGGCGGTGCCAGTCGCCTGGGCAAGTGTGGTGGTTCCCAGTCGTGGTGTTCGGCTTTGTAGTGGCGGCCGGTGGGTGAGGTCCAGCCCG
>NZ_JARVSG010000014.1:0-1152 GCF_030209335.1 Pseudarthrobacter sp. fls2-241-R2A-168 | reverse complement strand
AGGATCTATTTCACTCCCCTCTCCGGGGTTCTTTTCGCCTTTCCCTCACGGTACTAGTTCACTATCGGTCAGTCAGTAGTATTTAGCCTTGGAGGATGGTCCCCCCATATTCAGACAAAGTTTCTCGTGCTCCGTCCTACTCGATTTCATGACTAAGAGATTTTCGCGTACAGGGCTATCACCCACTATGGCCGCACTTTCCAGAGCGTTCCGCTAATCTCAAAGCCACTTAAGGGCTAGTCCCCGTTCGCTCGCCACTACTAAGGGAAT
This sequence comes from Pseudarthrobacter sp. fls2-241-R2A-168, assembly GCF_030209335.1. Lineage (NCBI taxonomy): Bacteria > Bacillati > Actinomycetota > Actinomycetes > Micrococcales > Micrococcaceae > Pseudarthrobacter > Pseudarthrobacter sp. fls2-241-R2A-168. The sequence continues at coordinate 882 of NZ_JARVSG010000014.1, read as the reverse complement.
CTCGGTTGATTTCTTTTCCTCAGGGTACTTAGATGTTTCAGTTCCCCTGGTTCGCCTCTTGCACCTATGTATTCAGTACAAGATAACCATCTTATGATGGCTGGGTTCCCCCATTCAGACATCTCCGGATCAAAGTCTGTTTGCCGACTCCCCGAAGCTTTTCGCAGGCTACCACGTCTTTCATCGCCTCTGACTGCCAAGGCATCCACCGTATGCGCTTCTTCACTTGACCATATAACCCCAAGCAATCTGGTTATACTGTGAAGACGACATTCGCCGAAAATTCGAATTTCTCAACTAAGAGAACTCACAAATTTTACCTTAGCCTGATCACCACCAGTGAAAGTGGCCATCAGTCTATCTTTCTATCACATACCCAAATTTTTAAAGAACGAACTAGTCAAAGACTAGAAATCAACATTCACCATCCAACCGATGGAATGCTCATTTCTAAGCTCTTACTTCAGAAGCAGTAGTGGTGGAGCCAAGCGGGATCGAACCGCTGACCTCCTGCGTGCAAGGCAGGCGCTCTCCCAGCTGAGCTATGGCCCCGTATTTCTACAGGCGTTTCCCACACAAAATTGGTGGGTCTGGGCAGATTCGAACTGCCGACCTCACCCTTATCAGGGGTGCGCTCTAACCAACTGAGCTACAGACCCAATTTCGGGCTGCTTCTTTCGTCTTCTTCAATGAATCAAGCAATTCGTGTGGGAACTTATGGAGCAGCTGATGTCGTCGATTAAGGAGGTGATCCAGCCGCAGGTTCCCCTACGGCTACCTTGTTACGACTTCACCCCAGTCATGAATCACACCGTGGTAACCGTCCCCCCGAAGGTTAGACTAGCTACTTCTGGTGCAACCCACTCCCATGGTGTGACGGGC